>CAISVC010000103.1 GCA_903888815.1 uncultured Fibrobacterota bacterium | reverse complement strand
GTAGCCCGCCTTCTTCTCCTCCCGCTCCTGTTCCGAGACCACGCCTTTCGGGGCATCGCGCCAGCGCTCGTTGGTGGTCTTGGCGTCGCCCATGCCGGCAAACATCCGGAAAGTCCAGTACTTGCCGCGATAACCGGTCGGCTGATTGCCCCGCAGATAGGGAAACTGCCCCGGATAACCAATATCTTCGTTATAGTCGAGGCTGGCGGTTGTGAGCGGCGTATAGAGCCTTTCTACCGGCGTGCCGGAAATGCTGGTGAAGACTTCTTTGCGCTCACGCTCGCGGCTCAGAGATTTTTGCAGTATTTCTTTTTCCCATTTATCCTGGGCAGTTTTTGTCTTTTTCAGTTTATCTTTGTCCAACATTTTATGCCGCTCCCGTTTAAGTTTTACATTTGCCCGCATTCTATTTTTTAATAATCAAAGCATCCGCAACTTTCGCGCCATCCGCGAAAAGCATCAGGGGATTGATGTCCAGCTCTTTTATTGCATCGCCGTAGTCCGTCACCAGGCGCGAAACTTTCAAGATAATATCCACCAACGCGTTGATATCCGCGGGCGGTTTTCCTCTCATCCCCTGCAAGACACTGTATCCTTTAATTTCGCCGATCATTTCTTCGGCGTCCACACGGCTCAGCGGCGCGATACGGAAAGAGACATCCTTGAGCGCCTCCACAAAAATACCGCCGAGCCCGAACATAATTACCTGACCAAACACCGGATCCTTAGTCGTGCCGATAATAACCTCGACTCCGTCCTTTAACATTTCCTGAACCAGAACGCCTTGTATTTTAGCTTCCGGCATGTATTTTTTGGCGTTGGAGATGACATCCTTAAATCCTGCGCGAACCTTCGCGTCGCTGGCTACATTCAGCTTTATGCCTCCGGCTTCTGTCTTATGCGTAATCTGCGCGGACTGAATCTTTAAAGCAACCGGGTAACCTATTTTACGTGCCGCTTCCACGGCCATATCAGCAGATGTGGCCAGAGCTTCACATGTAATTGGAATCCCATATCCACTTAAAATTTTCTTCGCCTCGAATTCGGATAAGGCATCCGGCGTATTTATTATCTTCCCGATTTCTTTATTCGAATGCGCCGCTGGTTTTTCTTTTTTAATTTCCGCATGCCGTCTGAGTTTGGCGCTATACCATGATAGATTATACAAAGCCTGGATCGCGTGTAAGTGATCCTTAATCACCGGAACACCGGCGTCTTCAATCGATTTAATGGCCTTATTGATTACTTCGGACACAGTGAAAACATTTGTGATCAAGGCGATTGGTTTGGTGGTGGATTGATAAATCTCGATGATGTCTTTGGCTAGAATAGGCGCGCTGTGCGGCATAAAGCCCATGGCTACCGCGATCATGTGAATATTATCATCCGCCACCAGCGCCCTTAGGCACCGTCCCAACATCTCCGGTTCGGCTACCGCCGCCGAGGTCAGATCAACCGGATTTTTGGCGGAACCAAATGGGGGCAGATAAGTCTCCAGCTTGCGGCGTGTCTCGCCCGTGAACTCCGGCACATTGAGCCCCAGCCCTTCGCTCTTATCGGCCATCATCACTCCCGCGCCGCCGGATATGGAAAGGATGCCGATATTATTCCCATGGGGCATGCGGCCGCCGCGGTGCACGATGACGAAAGATGTTAGTTCCGCTAACGTTTCTATGCGGATGATTCCCATCTGCTGGAAAAACGCGTTGTAAATTTTATCGTCTCCGGCCAGAGAGCCGGTATGAGATGATGCTGCCCTCGCGCCGGCACCGGTTCGGCCGACCTTCATAATCATAATCGGCTTTTGCACCTTCAGGGCATCTTGCGCCGCCTTACGGAATTTAGCTCCATTTTTGGCGCCTTCCAGATAGCCGCCGATGACTTTAGTTTCGGGAGTCGTCAAAAGATAAGAAAGAAAATCGGAAAACTCTGTATCGGCTTCATTTCCGACACTGACAAAGGAGCTGAAGCCGACGCCCGCCGCTACCGCATGCGCGAAGATCAATGTTCCGAAAGCGCCGCTTTGCGTCACAAAGCCCAAAGACATCGGATAGACCGGCTTTAAATCGACAATATTGGCAAAGGAAGCCATTACGGCTTTGCTCAAATTGACAAGGCCGACACAATTAGGGCCTAAGATTCGTAGATTATTATTTCTCGCCAGTTGCGTCACCTGCTCTTGCAGGGCCTGGCCTTCCGGGCCGACTTCAGAAAATCCTGAAGTAAAGAGCACCACCGCTTTGACTTTTTTTGCTATACATTGTTGCAATGCTTCAAGCACCGATTGCGCGGGAATGCTGATGATGACCATATCCACATCCCCGGGTATTTCCAATAAAGACGGATAGCACTTTACCCCGTGGATTTCCGTGTAATTGGGATTAATCGGATATAATTTCCCCGCGTAATTCCATTTCAGCAGGGCGTTTAACGACCTGCCGCTCGGCTTGCGAATATCTTTGGACACTCCAATGAGCGCGATAGAACGAGGATTAAAAAAATACTCCATGGCCGATAGATCTGCATTTGAACTTCTTCTATCCACTTAAATCTCTCCTTTATGTATATGACCTGAGCGGCAATCTTCTTTGTATCCGGCTCAGGAAACTTAATTCGTATATACGCCACAAGAACGCAAGTCAAGGATAGCGTTTAATCATAGGTAAATATGGCTAAACAATTGATTTGAGTAGGCCGGATTATACCTGAAACGTTTACATTCATATTTATTAAAGAGGGAGAATAAACATTTACACCTTGATAGCGGTGGCCTCGTAGATATTCATCTTCGGCGGCTCGGCGGCAAGTGCTGATGCCGCTTTCACGAAAGCATGGGAAGCAGG
>CAISVC010000102.1 GCA_903888815.1 uncultured Fibrobacterota bacterium | reverse complement strand
GGTTTCCGTTGTTGTGAACCTTTCGCTAATTGAGGTCAGTGATTATCTCTGCCAGGGCTTATTCAGCGGAGGACCGGACAGGTGCAAATCAGGGCTTGAGAAGGGGATTCCTGTAATATTTGCGCCAGGCAACATCGACTTCATGGTTGCCGGTCCGATTGATGATGCCAAAGCGCGTTTTCCCGGCAGGCGCTATCATATCCATAATGCGGAATTGACAGCGGTGCGTGCGGAAGCGGGGGAGTTTAAACGGATCGCTGAGCATATGGCGGGACTCATAAAAGGGGCAAAGGGACCCGTTGCGTTCTTTGTCCCTTTGCTTGGTTTCTCGGATCATGACAGCGAAAAAGGCCATTTGCACGATCCCTCATTGCCGCCGGTTTTTGCGGAACACTTGCGGAAAGTTATCCCGCAGGGTGTGCCTTTGGTAGTCCTTCCCTGTCACATCAATGATGAACCGTTTGCCGATAAAATTATTGAGCAGGTGATTGCATTCCAAAATCAAGATTCAATGCCAGCGGTACGGGATTCCTGAGCGCCCCGAGATCAAGAGACATCAGCAGGTGCGGTTCGAAATCGACGTTCTGCGAAGAATAAAATGCACCGAGTATGGCCGTGTCTCTCAGCGAGTTCAGCGAGTCCTTGTTGAAATAGTATATATGCCGCGGAAATACCCCGGTCTGCTCGCTTCCGGTCGGGACGGTGAGCGCGGCAAGAAATCCGAGATCGAACACCGGCATGCGGTAGGAGGAATGGGTACCGAGCTTGAGCGTTATCTGCAAATCTCCGATAGCGAAATCCTGGTCGCTTGCGATCATATCAAGATTGACCGGCAGCGTTACGCTCGCATCAAAAAAATCAGCCAGTCCGATGCCAATGAACGGATTGAAATTGAACGTGGAGATTCTCGGGTTTACCGAATCGAGAACGAACACCGAATCAAAGAAGCGAAACCACTCATGCCGTTTTAAAAAATTCTGATCAAGGGTACCGTTGCCGTACAGGCCGAATACTGCTGTTCCGGCGCCGAGCGTATGAGCCGAATATACCTGCGATACCCCTCGTTGACCGAAGCGATTCACCGTCAGCCGCATCGCATACTCCGCATAGGCGTTGCTGACGGCGGTACCCGCCACCATTAATAGAATTCCGCAACCCGTGCAAAACCGTTTAAATCCCGGATTCATTTTCACCTGCCGCCTCAATTTTTTGAGAAGTCCGCCTCATAAAACCGGCCGCCGCCACTGTAATAATATATCAGATCAAGGCAATTTGCAATTGGATATGAAATTTGTGTGCCAGATGTATTGATGGAGCGTATCACACTGCTGTTTCGTACGTTCCGGAAAATACGTTCTCCTTAAAAATCCGTGCAAGCTTAAACATGCCGTTCGCTTACCCTTTTTCCTCAAATACCTGCACGGTGAAAGCTTTGATTGCAATTTCAGGGGGCTTCCAATCGTTTCTCGTCATGCGGGCCAGGGAAAGCAGCCGGTCAATCGCAGCGCCGGCACTGCCCGACTGATTCACATCGTCGGGCAGGAGAATTCCGGCTACCGCTTCACCCGACATCAGCACAAGACCGTGTTTTTTAACTTTCACCGCCGCTTCACCGCTGATGGTAACCGGATCGCTCACCACCGTTATCTGGATGAGCGTTGCGGCCAGCTCTTTGCGTTTCAGCGCTTCAAAGCGTCCCCCGCCGGTCGCCGCACGCATGGACAGTTCC
>CAISVC010000101.1 GCA_903888815.1 uncultured Fibrobacterota bacterium | reverse complement strand
GACCTCGTGCTGGCAGGCAAGCCCCTGCTCGGTATTTGCGTCGGTTACCAGATGCTCTTTGATAAAAGCTGCGAGTTCGGCACGCACAAAGGGCTGGGCCTGGTCTGTGGCGACGTCGTCCCTGTACCCCCTGGCCGCGTCGTCCCGCATATGGGCTGGAACAAGGTCGGATTGCCCGATGATATGTCTCTGTTTACCGGTCTTGGCGGCGAAAAGCATTTCTATTTTGCGCACTCCTTCTATGCAAACGTTAACGACGACTCCGCCAAGGTTGCATATACCGACTATGGCTTCAACTTGCCTGCGGCCATCCAGAAGGGCAACGTTTACGGCACACAGTTTCACCCCGAAAAAAGTGGCCAACAGGGCTTGCAGGTTCTGCGCAACTTCGCCCGAATCGCTGAAGGGAAGGATGCCTGATGCTTACCCGCAGAATAATTCCCTGCCTCGATGTCAAAGATGGCCGAGTCGTCAAGGGTGTGCATTTTGTTAATCTGCGTGACGCCGGCGACCCCGTCGAGCTTGGCACGCGTTATAGCGACGAAGGAGCAGACGAACTCGTCTTTCTCGATATCACCGCGACAATTCGTTCTCGCAAGACAATCGTCGAGCTTGTCAGAAAGGTCGCCGAAAACGTCTTCATACCCTTTACGGTGGGAGGCGGTATCCGCTCTGTTGAGCAGATAGACGAGCTTCTGCGAAGCGGGGCGGAGAAATGCTCCGTCAATACCGCCGCCGTGTCGAATCCGGATATCCTCACCCAGGCCGCCCAGAGGTTCGGCAACCAGTGCGTGGTCCTCGCCATTGACGCCCGCCGGTCTAAAACAAAAGCAGGCCACTGGCAGGTTACCGTCAAGGCCGGCACCGAGCCGACCGATATCGATGCCGTCGAATGGGCTGTCGAGGGCGCAAAACGCGGCGCAGGAGAAATTCTCCTTACCAGTATGGATGCCGACGGCACACAGAAAGGTTATGATATCGAATTGACCCGTGCCGTCGCCGATGCCGTTACTGTCCCCGTAATCGCCTCAGGCGGTGCGGGCACACTCGAGCACCTTTACGACGCCATCGTCGCCGGCCACGCCGAGGCCGTCCTTATGGCCTCTATCACCCACTTCGAAAACTACACCATTAACCAGATGAAAGAATACCTCCGTTCCCGCGGCATCGCAGTTAACCTGTGATACTCCAATCGAAAGTTAGCTTTACTCTGACCAGACCAAAGCCGTCTCAAAGTGTCCCATCGAGAGAAAATGGCTTCAAGGTTCTTTGCCTTTGGAACTATAGATGTTATAATCCCGCAATAAAGTTGACCACAAGGGGAATAATTTCTCTGTGTTCGTTGCCTGCCCTGCGTAGCCCGCAGGGCGAAGCGGGGTGCCCTTCCTGCCCCTGCAAGCCGTAGGCAGGGGTGTGGCTGAACAAAAAATTTACTCTGTGGCTAAGGGAATACCGTGAGATTTCAGGTTTTCAGCAAGGGTTCGACGGTCGAAGATTTCGCGCTGCACGGTGCTTATTTGTTCGGCTCCGATGGTATGGCCATTCGCAAGGCACAAATCAGCTTTACAGATGGCCTTTTGGAGTGTTACAAGCCAAACCAGGAGACCGCCGGGCTGGCGCTGCTGTGGCCGATAGAGGGTTTCGGCAGGGTGCTTCTTCCCACGACTTGTCTGCCCGAAAGGGATGAGCCGTATAATCTGAATCTCGAGCTGGCCCGCGGCCGGCTGATGCAAATCATAAACAAACGCGAGGACTGGTCCATTTTTGAAGATACTGAGGATACAGCGGCCCTCTGCGAGCAGACGCAGGATTTATTCATTATTCGCAAAAAGAAAAATGGGATCTGACTCCCATTACCTCCTTATCCGGTTAATAAACAACAAGGTTTGTAATCCTGCAATACCGGCTGTTTCTGTACGAAGCCTTGATTTTCCGAGTGATACCGGGCGAAAGCCGTTGTTAATGGCTAAATCAACCTCACTTTCGGTAAAATCTCCTTCAGGCCCGATAAGTAAAATATATTTATTAGCAGGGAATGCTACGTTTACCAGCTCATCAGTAATATTTTCGGAGATATGCGCGATGAATTTATTTAAGGAAGATTTATGACTTTCTATAAAGGATGTATATTTTGTGACCGGTTGAACCAGGGGAAGGTACATATTATGCGATTGTTTTAATGCGCTGATCATGATCCTGGCAAGCCTTTCCATGTTCACTGTTTTTCGCTCCGATCTCTCACATTGAAGCAATGTAATTTCCCGGATCCCCAATTCGGTAGACTTTTCAATAAACCATTCAATCCTGTCTGATTTTTTTGTCGGGGCAATAGCTATATGTATGTACCATGGATCAGGTTCAAAGAATTCTTTTTTTTCAATTTCAAGCACACAGCTTTTCCCCCCCCTTTCAGCTAAACGGCATTCAAAATGATTTCCTTTACCATCAATAACTCCGACAATTGAATCTTCAGGAAGTCGCAACACCCTGGTACAATGATGTGATTCTTCCTCCCCGAGAATTATCTTACCTTCTTTAATTTC
>CAISVC010000100.1 GCA_903888815.1 uncultured Fibrobacterota bacterium | reverse complement strand
GTGTCATCCGCTGGAAAGGTTGAAGCCGAGTCGTCGCCAATCGCAATACGACCCTTCACTATATCGTCGCCGATCTTGACCTTTGTTTTCAATAATTTCATATCTGCACTCAATCCAAATACCGCCATCATGCCAGCGAGAATGTTCGGGTGTGTATCTGCCGGTTCCCCTGCTTGCGGAACAGCCCACAAAATTCCCTCATCCGTAAAATGAATCTGTTGCCACGTTGTTCCGTTGTAAATAATCCAGTCACCCACGAAATACCACGTCCCGGCAGGATAAGCGGGAATATACCCAGCCACGCTGATAATCCAGAATTGCCCCTTTGTCGGCGTTGCGCTCGGATAAGCATGACCGGCCGCGCTCCACGTCCCTTGATACTGCAATCCGATGACGGTGTTCTCGATCTCCTCGCAAAGAGAATATAAAAACTTATAGGCAGCAGAAGTCGTGTCATTATAGTTTGCAATATTAAACGGAACATTGAGTGCCGTGTTCCTTGCTTCGATACGATCTAAAACTCTCGAAAATAAACTCATTTTGACGCATATACTCCGCTTGATTTATCTGCATGAACGTTTCCGGTGAATGGATCAATGCACTCCCCGGTCACTACTCCGGAAAGAGCTGTCACCTCTCCGTTGTTTCCGATAAGATTGATGTTTCCACCTTTATTGTAAATCGTAATATCATCGTCGGCCGTCGATTTTATCGAAGCCGTTCTCGGAAATATCCCAGGAAACGCCACGGCGTCGCTCAGGTGAAAAATACGGTTCTGCGACGTGTTGTTGATCTTCCCGTTTTTCATTACCCTGTCAATAGCTCGCTCTGAAAATACCAGAAGCACAAAATCACCGTCTGCGATCGGCAGAACAACCGCGGCGCCGGCGGTTCCATATACCGCGACCGGTACATCAGGCAGTACCGGATATTCCGTCTGCGAACCGTCCGTATTAGATTTTTTTATAAGCGGCTTCACATCCGCGGTTCTTTTCGATGAATTATAGGCAACCACTTTTCCGGGCATTGCCGTATGAACTGTGCCTGCTAAAAAGTTTATCATAAGCGCCCTGATTGATTCGCCTATTTCCGTTTCGTTCATTTTCATATATCCCGCGCCTTCGCTGTCGTCATCCATTTGTCAGCGTAGAAATCTCCGACATGCTTCACTTCCGCTACCTGCAGAGTAATCGGCTTCGATACATCAAGCGACGAAAAGGATATGCCATTTCCCGGCTCCAGTTCCGGCAGTAGTGTGCAATCGAGCTCGTAACCGTCGAAGTCCTCCAAGCTGACTGACAACTGATTTTTAAAAAGCCTTCGCGGTGATCCGATCAGAACCGCTTTCTTCGGCGGCAGATTGTCTGTGTGCCCTGCGTTGTAGATTTTGAAAAGTCCGTTCTGTACACTCCATTGTAGCCCGTGTTCCGCGCAGAGCTGATCGAGGAGCACCGAGGCAGTACCCGTATACGCAAAGGGCCCTTCTATAGCCGTTGTCGGCAACCTGACGTAAGAATACGTTGAGTTTTTCGGAAGGCCCAGGGCATTTGCAGCGTCGTTGATAATTTGACGTATCGGCGTTCCCGTCC
>CAISVC010000099.1 GCA_903888815.1 uncultured Fibrobacterota bacterium | reverse complement strand
CCCGAGACCGTGAACAGCTCCACCCGAACATTTCGGTTGTCCCCGATGTTCCCGCTTCCCGGATACCGCGATCCGCCGTTGATTACCGCGGACACATCTTTTACCGTTACGACCGTTACGGAATTGTCCGGCAGCGTCATGCCGGCGGTCGCCTCTGACCATTTCATCACCTTTTGGCCGGAATAGCCGTCGGACCACACCTGATGGCGCTCCACGTCCGTTTGCGGGGTCCAGCCACGGCTGTCCACCATGACCTTTTGCGCGACAGGCGACCGATTGATAAACGCGATTGAATGGACTGCGCCATTGCGGACCGCAAACGGCACGATGAGATTGTTATCTGTTGAAGCTGCGCCCACCTGTTCGCCCATGAAGTACCGGTTGAAAAGATGAAACACATGCGCGGGTATGTAAGGCCGATTCTGCGCGTCCATGAGGCCGAACGCCGGTTCTTTGTCGTTCCAGATGTTCGACACGTCGCCGCCGCGGTCAACGGTCGATACCATGACGAGTGCATCGAGCACCCCTCCCTTGTTGGTGCGGACCCTGGGATCGATGTAATTCCAGTCCCACTGGATATTATATTCGTCCCACCAGATGGGAATATAGCGGTCCGGACTTTTCGTGTTGAGCGCGGTGCGGACATTATTGAGGTAATCCCCGAGCCAATGGTTCACATTGTAAACCGCAGTGTCCGGGGCATCGTGCTGGTTGCCGACCACGTACAGGTGGAAACTGAAAAAATCGAGTTCCGGCAGGGCATTCTGTAAAAAAGTCATGCTGTAATCAAGGTTCGGCCAGCTTAAAGCCGGGCCGCCGACCTGTATGCTCGGGTCTACTGTTTTCATGGCCCTGTAGGCGGTCTTCACAAGATTGGCCATGGAAGTCGCATCGAGCATGCCTGACATGTCCCGCTCGTTGGGAACCTCCCAATACCTGACCTTATATTTCGCATCAATATTGACAATGCGCACAAGATCGGCGCAAAACTGCGCCACCTTATTGAAGTCCTTGAAATCCTGCTCCCCTCCCGGACCGCTCGGGATGTTTATCAGAATGGAAAATTTGTTGTCAACGAGCGGCTTGAGCGCTTTCTTGACTTTCGCCGAGTCCCATTGTCCGTTGCTCAGCCAACCCAGAGAGGAGCTCGAAGCCGAAAGCATGCCCCACTGGTGCAGCCGCACTCCCGCGCTGGTTCCCCGGGACGTCATGGTGATATATTTCAAGCTCGACAGATAACCGGTGTCGCCGCTTGTTTTAGGATCCAGGGCCGCGGGGATGTCCACGCCAAAAGATAACGTATCGACGTTTCTTTTAACCGTGTTCCAGTCGACGGTCACCGTGACATCACCGACGGCCAGACCAAACGACAAAAAACAGAATACCGCTGCCCGCAACACCGTTATCCCGGTACTGCCCGATCGTTTTTCCATTGATTCCCCCTTCGCATTATGTATCTCTTCTGTTAATCGGCCGGCGCCGGCGTTTACCGCATTTCCTGAAACGAGGGATAGTGAAGCATTATCCCCTACTGTATCTCCCGCAGCGCGGTTACCAGCCGTTCGTTTTCCTCAGGAAGCCGTACCGCGAGTCGGAGGTAATTTTTACCGTTTGAGAATTTCTCGGTCACATCCTTGACATAGATGGAATGTTTTTCGAGAAGCTGATTGGTTAGCTGGGCGGCAAGGGACGCCTTTGCCTTGAGCTGGACAAGCAGAAAATTGCCGCTGCTCGGATACACGCGCTCGACCTGCGGGCAGGCCGCACAACGCTCGCCGAACGCGGCGCGGTCTTTGGCCGTCTGTTCAAACGACCTTTTGAGCGCGTTGCGGTGCTTGAGGATGATTTCGAGGTAGTGCTCGGCAATGGAATTCATGTTCCAGATCGGCACCTGGCCCCGCAGGTACTTCATAAGCTCCTGATTGCACGAATAGGCGTACCCCAGCCTGATGCCGGGCACGCCGAGCGATTTGCTCAGGCTCTTTATGATCAGAAT
>CAISVC010000098.1 GCA_903888815.1 uncultured Fibrobacterota bacterium | reverse complement strand
GTTGGATTGGTAAAGCGGGAATAGATATTGCCCGGTTTTTGCCCGGTAAAGCGCAAAGCGGCTTCTTCGGCGCTTTTGAATACATAACTGGAGGTCGCAAAAATCGGCATACTGTGCTCATCTTCATGAGTGCGCTTATGTCCTGCTCTTATGGCCTGAGTTTCCAGAGAGTAGTCGTTCCAGTTAATGTCTTTCATGGGCTAGCTGAGTATGGGGTTGCGGACAAGGCGATCAACGGGTCGCTTTTTATACCTGTGGGTAGTTGCGATGTTAATCGCTATTTTGCATTTCAATAATGAAATTTTCCGAGTTTCTTTCTGATTGTGCACCGTCATTTCGCAATGCCTCGGTGCGCTCCAGATAAGCATCGTCAATATCACCGGTAATGTATTCTTTACTGAAGCAAGAGGTGTCGAAGTGTTCGATACCCTGATTACCTTTTCGTACCGCATCAATCAGATCGTTCAGGTCCTGATAAATCACCCGGTCTGCGCCGATTGCTGCACGCACCTCGTCTTCAGTGCGATTATGGGCGATCAATTCATGAGCGGCTGGCATATCGATGCCGTAAACATTGGGATAACGAACCGGCGGCGCGGCAGAAGCAAAGTACACTTTTTTAGCGCCCGCATCCCTGGCCATCTGGATAATCTGCTCGGACGTTGTGCCTCTGACGATAGAATCATCAACCAGCAAGACGTTTTTACCGTCAAATTCAAGTCCAATGGCATTTAATTTTTGTCTGACCGATTTTTCTCTCATTTTCTGGCCGGGCATGATAAAGGTTCTGCCGATATAGCGGTTTTTTATAAAGCCTTCACGGTACTTTACGCCCAGTATGTTTGCCATCTGCAAAGCCGCTGTTCTGCTGGTGTCGGGTATGGGAATAACCACATCAATGTCATGGTCAGGCCAGTCTCGCTGCACTTTTTTGGCTAACTTTTCACCCATACGCAGACGTGCCTTATAGACCGAAATACGATCAATAATGGAATCCGGCCTTGCAAAATAAACATATTCGAAAATACACGGACAATGATCTGTGCTCTCAGCGCACTGCCGGGTATGCAACACTCCGGATTCCTCTATAAATACTGCTTCGCCGGGCGCTATGTCTCTAACAATCTCAAAGCCCAACACGTCCAGTGCGACACTTTCAGAGGCGATCATGAATTCAGAACCTTGCACGGTTTTTCTTATCCCAAATACGATAGGTCGGATGCCGTGAGGATCTCTGAAGCCTAAAATACCGAACCCCGCAATCATAATCACAACCGCATAAGCCCCGCGACAACGGCGATGTACGCCAGAGACGGCCTGAAAAACATCATCGACACTTAAATCCAGTTTACCCAGGCTCTGTAGTTCATGAGCAAAAACATTTAACAGGACTTCAGAATCAGAGTCGGTATTAATGTGCCGTTGGTCTTCTACGAACAGGGCTTTTTTCAACTCCTCGGTATTGGTTAAATTACCGTTATGTGCGAGCGTTAGCCCAAAAGGGGAGTTTACATAAAACGGCTGCGCTTCCGCGGAACTGGTGCAGCCCGCCGTTGGATAGCGAACGTGGGCTATGCCCATGTTACCTTTTAATTTTAGCATCTGGGCATTGGTAAACACATCGCGGGT
>CAISVC010000097.1 GCA_903888815.1 uncultured Fibrobacterota bacterium | reverse complement strand
TGATGAGAAAAACCGCAAAGAATTCGGACAGAAAGTCAATGATCTGCGCGCGTTTCTTGAAGCGGAAGTGGAAAAAAGGAAAAACGCCGGCGGCACGGGAACAATTTCGGGCCCGCAGCTCGATTACGGCCTCCCCGGCTATCCGTTTCCCCGCGGCAGCCTGCACCCGCTCATGAAGATCCGGAACCAGATGCGCGATATTTTCGTGAGTATGGGTTTCACGGTCGCGTACGGACCTGATATCGAAAGCGATTACTACAATTTTGAGGCGCTCAACTTCAAGCCCGACCATCCGGCCCGCGACATGCAGGACACGTTCCATGTTTCGGCTGATGCGGCAAAAATGCTGCTCCGCACCCACACCTCGCCGGTACAGATCCGCGTCATGGAAAAACAGAAACCGCCGATCCGCTGCATCGTGCCCGGCCGCGTCTACAGGCACGAGGAGATCTCGAGCCGCAGCTACTGCCTCTTCCATCAGGTCGAAGGGCTGTATATTGACGAAAACGTCAGCTTCGCCGACCTCAAAGGCACGTTATCGGCGTTTTCGCGCGCCTTTTTCGACGAAACGACCCGTCTCAAGATCCGGCCGAGTTTTTTCCCGTTTACCGAGCCGAGCGTCGAGGTCGACGTCGAATGTTTCTTATGTAAAGGAAAGGGCTGCAGCATCTGCAAGCAGAGCGGCTGGCTCGAGATCCTGGGCGCCGGCATGGTGCACCCGAACGTTTTGAAAAACGGAGGGATCGACAGCGAAAAATATACCGGGTTTGCTTTCGGCATGGGCATCGAGCGCATTGCGCTGCTTAAATACGGCATTGACGATATCCGTCTCTTTTATGAAAACGATGTCCGTTTCCTGCGTCAATTCGCATAGCATGTGAAACTATGAAGATCGTCTACAGCTGGCTCAAAGAGGTTGTTGCGGTAAACGTTCCGGCCCGGGAACTTGCCGATGTCCTGACCGGCGCCGGCCTTGAGGTCGCGTCGTTGCAGCACATCCGCGTTCCTGCAACGGTGATCGTAGCCAGGGTGATTGAGGTGACGAAACACCCCAACGCCGACAAGCTTACTGTTTGTAAGGTTGACGCGGGCGGGCCGGCACCGCTTACCATTGTGTGCGGGGCCCCCAACACCAAAGCCGGGATGCTCTCCCCGCTCGCACCGGTCGGCGCGGTGCTCGGGCCCGACATGACCGTTAAAAAAGCCAAAATCCGGGGGGTCGAATCGTCGGGCATGCTCTGCTCTGAGCGCGAGCTTGGCCTTTCGGATGATCACTCCGGCATCATGTCGCTGCCGGCCCATTATAAAATCGGTGAGGAGCTGTCGGCCTATTATCCTGAGGACGCGGTCATCGAGATCGAAATCACGCCGTCGCGGGGCGACTGCCTGAGCGTCATTGGCGTTGCGCGGGAAGTGGCGGCCCGATACCATGTTCCGATTAAAGACACTGCCGTGCGTCCTGAAGAACAACGAAATGATCCCATCGCCTCTGCCATTTCCGTCGCCATCGAAGATGTGCCCGGTTGCCCGCGGTATGCCGGAAGGCTCGTCCGCGGCGTGACCATCAAACCGTCGCCCGAATGGATGCAGCGCCGCCTGACCGTGGCAGGACTGCGCCCGATCAACAATGTGGTTGACATTACGAATTACCTCATGCTGCACTACGGCCAGCCCATGCACGCGTTCGACTACAGCCTGATCGCTGGCAGAAAGATCATTGTGCGCAAGGCAGGCCGCCGTCAGGGCTTCACGACCCTCGACGGAACGCAGCGCGAGCTGGCTGCGGACGACCTTTTGATCTGCGACGGCGAGCGTCCGGTTGCGCTTGCCGGCATCATGGGCGGGGCCGGTTCCGAGATTTCGGAGCAGACACGCGACGTGTTCCTCGAATGCGCCTTTTTCGGGCCTGCAGGAATCCGGAAGACCTCAAAACGGCTCGGCCTTTCGACCGACGCTTCGTACCGTTTCGAACGCGGCGTTGATCCTGAGTCCGGCCTTATTGATGCTCTCGACAGCGCTGCCGGTCTTATCGTGAAGTACGGCGGCGGGACAGTGGCTTCCGGCCGCGTTGATGCCTATCCCCGCAGGTTTGAACGACGAACCATTGCCGTACGGCCCAGCCGCGTCAGTAAAGTCCTCGGCCATGCTTTTTCAAGCAACCAGATCGCCGGATTCCTTGCGTCGCTCGGCCTTTCCTGCAAGCAGAAAGATCCCGACGCCATGGTCTGCACCGTGCCCCTGTTCAGACATGATCTGGAAATCGAGGAGGATTGTATCGAGGAAATCGGGAGGCTCTACGGGTACGATGCCATTCCGGCCGCCGAATATGCGCCGGTATTTCTGAGCCGTCAATTGTCGGGAACCGAACGTGCCGTTGACACTATCCGTCATGCACTCGCCTATTCCGGTTTCAATGAAATCTTGACCAGCAGCATGACCTCGGAAAAACGGCGGGCGCTCCTTACCCCCGACATGCAGCCGGTGACACTTTTAAACCCGCTCTCGCCCGACATGGCCCAGATGCGCACCTCGCTTGCGGGAACCATGCTCGAAGTCCTTGCCTACAACCTTAACCGGAAAAACAGCAACAATAAATTTTTTGAAGTCGGCAGGACGTACGAACTGCTGCCGTCTGGCGAATTCCGCGAAAGAGACGCGGTGGGTATTCTTGCAGAAGGAAACTGGGTGCCTGCCGCGTGGAACGCCGCCGCTATGCCGTGCGATTTCTATATTGTCAAGGGTATTATCGAAACATTCGGCGTACACCTCGGCGTGTCCTGCCCGGAAATCTCCCCGCTACACAACGTTCCGGCGCTGTTCGAGAGCGAGGCTGCTTCCGTTATCCTGGGGAAATCGATACAAGGGGTAACCGGTAAAATCAGCCGGAAAGTACTTGACCATTTCGATCTCAAAACCGTTGTGTACTATGCAGAACTTGATATTTCCGAGTATCTTACTGCACCGCAGTTCCAGCCCAAGTATAAACCCCTGCCTAAATTTCCGGCACTTGAGCGTGATTTCTGTTTTGTCATGCCCGAGCAGTTGAGCGCGCAGACCGTGGCCGGAGAAATGTATACGCTCTCGCCGCTGATCGAGGAGGTCAGGCCGTTCGACCTGTACCGTGGGGAAAAACTCGGCCCCGGCCTCAAAAGCATCGCCTTCAGCGTGAGCCTCCGGTCAAATGAGAAAACACTGACCGACAAGGATGTCGAAGCGCTGTGCGCGACGATTATCCGGACGATGAAGGAAAAATTCGGGGCGCAATTACGCAGTTGAAAAGAACCATGCCTGGCCCACAGCTCCTGCTGATTTTTTACAGGATGAAATCAGATTATCTCTTACGGATTGTAAATGGCTTGTCGCTCACGTCTCCTAAGCCGTAGTCATAATAGTCATGGATATAGATTTTACAGGAGGCCGATTGCGTGCTCATCCTTATAGATCCTATAAAAACAGTATCGGGTATTACCCAGATATACTCCTTGTTCACAAATTCGGTTGATGTGGGAAGCGCTTCCCCAAGCAGAAAGTAATTGAGTCCGTTATTAGGGGAAAAGGCAAAAAGTAAACCGGAAACACTATCGTTCAAGTCCCATGTTATATGCATAGAGTCGCCGACGTAATAGGTAGTACCGCCATTAGGGGTTAACACCGTAATTCCGTTGCCGGGAATTGGGGTATCGTCCGGCGGAGTGCTCTTGTCGCATACCATGAACGAAGCTGCCGCCGCCATAACAATTATTAGCATCCTCGTATAAATAGCATTCATAAGCTGCGCTCCTTATTAAAATCGAGGTTTATTAGGCCCCTCGCCGTCCGCCAGCCAGGCATCACCGATGACTTTTCTGAATCTGGTATCAAGATCCGTAATAAGAATCCATTCCACAGCGGTAAAATCCTGGTTGAATTTTCCGATACAGAATTCTCCTGATGCTCCCGGAGCGAGCGTTTTCGGATTTACCGGAATCGGTTGCGCGGGATTGTAAATGGAAAAGTATGCTGTCGTATAAGGATACCCGCAGGTAAGATACCGGCAGTTGTTGGTCCACCGCGGTGCACAGCAATCCCACATGCCGTTATTACCTGGCATCTTCATAGAAATATTGACGCTTTGGAGGTATGTGGTGAATTTATACATGTGGAGATTGCTGTGGTCTCCCGTAAGATAGAAAAACAGATAACTGGTATCCGGAGCGATCTGAGCATGACAATTGGCGCGATTGGTATCGCCTATTATATATAACGGTCCGTTGGGAAGCGTTTCGATACATGCTTTGGGCCAGTCTATATCCGCACCCCCGTATTTTCCATCACCGCTTGCTGTCCACGGCGTTGAATAAATCTTATCTGATACAAATTCCCTTTTCGTGGTATCCAGTTCAATCCCGTTGAACGGATATCGGTAAATAACGCTGCCACCTGGCATGCTATAACAACTGAAACTGAGGACATCGGAAACATATACCCATTCGGTAGTAAGCTGATAATCCCATTGAACGCAGATCACCTGATAGAAATTCCCCTGCAGAAGAATTTTCTTGCCTGTGCCATCCCAATTTATGCTGTAGATCGCTTTTTTACCGAAATCGGTCCACAGAACCTTGCTGCCGTCTCTTGTAATAAGAGGAGTACCCCGAGCACTCGGGATCGAATCAAGAAACCGCCCCGTTTTTTCGTCAGTATCGAAGGCAACAAGCTGCGAACCAGGATAGTTAAAAAGATAATCTGAAACACTGGGAACAAAAGCTGTCGTATCATCATCGATCATCCGTGATTGCAGCCATACCAGTTTTACTCTTACATCACCGGTAAGTTTTAATAGCTGCTGTACAAGACTGTCCTGTATATGAGGTGACCCGCTCGGGCTGAAATCAGGAAGAGCTTTTGGAGCAACACTTTTATCACAATTGCATAAACAAACAGTCGCTACTGCCATGCCCTTAAAAAAAAGAACGGCACTCTTAAAAAAGCGAGGGCTGATTTTACGGTTAATCTTGAAAATAGCACACTCTCCGTGTCAAGCTGATACAGTTCTTGCTTAAAGGTTTAAAAAATAGCCCTGTATTAGTTGCTAAAACAAATATATACTATGTCGTTTGATAAATAGCATAAGAGATGCCCTATAGACGATAGCAGGGAAAACGGTTGACAATAAACGTGGCCCAAACGCAGATTTTCGATCACGCTGCGTTTTTTTTTGTCCGTGACTTCGCCCTCCGGCTTTCCCAGGCGTAGTAAAACGTCGGGGTGACGATCAATAC
>CAISVC010000096.1 GCA_903888815.1 uncultured Fibrobacterota bacterium | reverse complement strand
GCTCAAGGAAATGCGAAATACCCCGTATTCCCTGCTCTTCAAAGGAGCTTCCGGCTTTATACCAGACCTGTACCGATACGACGGGCGTTCCGGTCTTTTTAAGAGCGATGATTTTCAGGCCGTTGCCGAAGGTCTTTTCAGCAATGTTGTCGAGGAGCATGGGAGTCCGTGTTGTACGAGTGGCTGAGTTTGTATTTTTTTATCTATTGATGACAGGATTTTAATGACGGCGTAACGGTATCAACGAGTACGTGTAAAATAAAACCGAACAATTCTCTGCCAAATTCTGGATCGAACCCATGCGTGGTGCTTCCGCTGCAAGCGTGCGGAAAAAGCTTCCGGTACTGATCCGGGTCGGCGCCCCTTTTCCGCCATGTTCTGTAGCGTTCCGTATCCGGCAATGCCTGTTGCGGCCCGACTGCAGCGCCTTCCCGTATCATCGCCGGATCGATATACGCGGCCAGGGACAACATCCCATATGCGGCGCGTCCGGACTCTTTCTCATGGAAATACTGTCCGATAAATGCCCTGATCCGCTCGTCCCGCTGCAATGAAAAGAGAATAATCTTCATGGCCGGATGAGCGCATTTCAGCCTGCGGGCAGCCAGATCAACGGCCTCGCTGTTATCATAGAGGCCGTCAATGATGACCATCGTCCTGAATCCCTGCCTGTACCATTGCCGGATGGTTTCGCAAAGGATGTTTGTCAGGGTTCGTGGCGTGACTCCCGCAGTTCCGCCGAATGCATTATACGGCGTGGAACAGCCGAACGCCAGTGCCGGCGCAAGAAGTATATGCAGCTTTTCCGAAAGCGCGGCCGCCATGGCCTCAGCGCATACCGAAGCCACGCCCAGAGGGCCGCACTCGCCGTACGGTTCACATCCGCCAAGCGGAACTATGAGTGCCGGAAGCCGCGACAGCTCCTTTTCGACTTCACGGAACGTTAGACGCGAAAGACTGTAGGGTGAGTTAGCAAGCCGTTGGTGCTGTTCTTTTAAATCGGCCATTGTAATTATCCATTATTATATAGACTACGGAAGCACTAATAAATGACGGTGCGTTGGCTCGAAACACGCCCTTGTACAGCGGCCCGGACACATGAGAGCGAAGTTCCTGCCCTCCGCATAAATAAAAAAATCGGAGTGAGAGGATTTGAACCTCCGACGCCTTGGTCCCGAACCAAGTGCGCTACCAGGCTGCGCTACACTCCGAAATTGATCGAATTTTTATTATTGGCAGGAATCGACATCAATAAGCGCTCTGAAAAATACCTTTTTAATATAATAACGGCAAGAAGAATGGGAAATAATACTAAAAACAGGAAATCACTATAAGGGGGATATGTTTTATTCCTTTCGTTGTTTTGATTATGAAGAATTTTCACCCATGCATATCTCTCTCAAATCCAGGAATATTCTTATCACCGGCGCAACGATCGATATGAATGCCGGCAGCTATGTGCATTAGCCTGACAATCCATAAAGCTTTTTCTTGACTTGGCGGCGCGATGTTTCGTTATTTCTCTTGCTGCGTAAACCTCAACGAGCCCCAGGAGCCGCTCCATGCCCAACAAGGAACTTGACCAGACGCTCGTGCTCATAAAACCTGATGCGCTTAAAAACTCGCTCACCGGATACGTGCTTTCCCAGCTATCGGAATTCCATACGGGCCTGCGTTTCGCCGGCGTAAAAATCGTGCACGTCACCCGCATGCTGGCCGCCGAGCACTATGCCGAACACGTTGGCAAAGTCTTCTATGACTCACTCCTCGAGTATATCACCGGCAACATTCACTATCCGGGCGCGCCGGAAAAACAGAGGGTCATCGCCATCGTCTATCAGGGACCGGACGCGGTCAGGAAACTCCGTGACATCGCAGGGCCCACGAACCCGCACCAGGCAAGGGACACCAAGCCCGGCTGCATCCGCGCGCTCGGCACGGTCGCGCCGCTTAAAAATGCCGAGGGCAGAATCGTCGGCGAGCGGATGGACAATCTCATCCACGCTTCGGCCAATGATACGGATGCCGAGCGCGAAATCAAGCTCTGGTTCAGACCCAACGACATCCCGCCTGCAATGCAGGGATACCCGACCAGAGAAAGCGGCGATCATTTCTATTTTATCGGCAACCGTCTGCTCACCACCCACGAACCCGGCAGCGTGCTGATCGTCGCGCCGGGCGACATCGTCTGGAAATCAGACCTCGACGCGCTGCAGCAGCATTTTAATGGCGGAAAAGCAGGGACAACACTTGAATCAGTTGTGGCGAAGTATCTGGTGAATAAATTTCTCGAGGGGAAAACAAGCACGTAGCGCAGAGTTTCTGCACGATGCCCGTTTT
>CAISVC010000095.1 GCA_903888815.1 uncultured Fibrobacterota bacterium | reverse complement strand
GGCAGTACGGTTTCTGCCGCAGCTCTGGTATTAAGCTGCTATATGTCCGGATTAGCTGCGGGAGCCTATTTTTTCGGCAAACAGGCGGATGTGCATCCTGCGTATCTTCTCCGGCGACTCGGCTTTTTACAACTCGGCATCGCTATCGGTTCATTGCTGAGTCTCTCCCTTTTTATCGTTGCTATGGCCCCCTGGTTCCGTCACGTTCCGCCCGTATGGTTGAGCTGCATTTTCTGTATCGCGATGCTTGTTCCAACGATGTTCATGGGAGGAACCTTTCCTGTTATCAGCAAATATCTATCAACGCTGCAGCAGGATCATGCGCGAACGAACAGGGACATCGGCGGCCTTTATGCGATTAACATTCTCGGCGCGTCAACGGGCGCTCTGCTTGGAGGTTTTTATTTACTTGAAAGCTTCGGCATCATCACCTCGGCGCTGGCTGCCTCGTGTATGTATGCGATGATTGGCTGCATCTTTCTCTTTCTGCAAAAGACGGTTCAATCAAACCCCGCCATTGCGAAACCGACGGCTGTTTCGCTGCCGCTGATTATTGAAACCGATACCCTTTCGACGACAGCGAAGTACGTTCTCCCGGTATTATCCGGCATTACCGGATTTGCCCTTCTCTCGTATGAAATGCTTTACTCACGCGTATTATCGCTTTTCTGGAGCAGCACCATATACTCCTTCAGCATCGTCGTCGCCGCCTTCCTTGCGGGTTCAGGATGCGGCAGCGCTGCCGCCGCATTGTTCGTTTCCGCCGGAAAAAACAGGCCCGAACCATTGAAAAATCCGATGTTCCTTTACTTCTGCGGTACGGCCGTCGCAGCGGGAATTTCCGTCATGGGTTCGCTTATCCTCTGGCCGAACTTTTTATCGATTATTGATTCTGTGATCCGGGTTTCTCCTTCGCATGCCACGCATGCGTGGCTTATGACCATGTCGTCAAAAGCGCTTGCTTCGATAGTGCTCATATTCGTTCCTTCGTTCTTTCTCGGCGCGCAGTTCATTATTCTCGTGAAAACGTACAATACCAAAGCCATGACAGGGAAAAACATCGGTACCATCTATGCAGTCAACACGTTTGGCGGCATTGCAGGCGCCGTTGTCGCGGGATTTGTCCTTATTCCGCTGATCGGCGCATTTAAAGGGTTTGTGATTACTACCATACTCCTCTTCACTGCTGCCGGTGTATGCATCACTCTATGTTCTTCATATTTCTCCCGGCTGCAAGTGCTTTTTCTATGCGCCTTGATTGTATCAGGAGCGGGGCTGACCGCCTTCAGCCGTTCCCCCTATTCTCCGCGGGGAGACGAAAGAATGATTTATTTCAAAGAAGGTGCGGCGGCAACGGTTAAAATTGTTGAAGCGCCGGACGGCACGCGAAGGCTGTTCTGTAATAGCCGGGAAGAGGGCAACACGGGTCCGGACCCCATCAGGTATGCGCGGCTTGAGGCGTATCTTCCGCTCTTTCTGCACCCGTCACCGTCGCAGGTGCTGCTTATCGGCATGGGCGCCGGAATTACGGCGGCAGAGGCATGTCGTTTTCCCGACACACGCATCGTGAAATGCGTCGAAATCTCTGCCGAAATCGCCCGGGGCGCGCAATACTTTGCACAGGAGAATCATCAGGTTCTGATTGATGCGAAGTTCCGGCTCGCCGTCGATGACGGGCGGCATTATCTTCGCGCGACGGATGAACGCTTCGACGTCATTATCATGGATCTGGTTCATCCCGGCAGCACTATCGGAACGCTCTATTCCCGCAGGTTTTACGAAATCGGCCGCGCTCATCTGAAGGCAGGAGGACTCTTCTGTCAATGGGTATCGCTCATTCAATGCACCGAACCGGACATACGAAGCGTGCTTGCGACCTTCACGAAGGTTTTTCGCCGGGTAACCGTCTGGAGCGTGGGCAGTGGAAGGCTGTTGGCAGTCGTTGGACGGGAGCTTCAGGACTCTCTTGATTTCATGGTACTGCAAAAACGGTTTACCCTCAGCGATACGCTCAGGGAAACGCTCGAAAACACCGTCTGCATGTCCCCCTTTACTCTTGCAAGCTGGTTCGTAATGGAAAACCGGGGAATCAGTGAATACCTCAAGGGCAGCGATTGCATCAATACCGACAATCTTCCCTATTTTGAATACTCGGCGTCGAAAATGG
>CAISVC010000094.1 GCA_903888815.1 uncultured Fibrobacterota bacterium | reverse complement strand
GGTTTCCCGGTTCACAACGGCAGACATCGACCGCCTTATGAGAGACCGCGGCATTATCCGCAACCGGCTTAAAATTACCGCGGCCATCAGCAATGCGAAGCGTTTCATCGAAATCCGCAAAGAGTTTGGCTCATTCGACCGCTATATCTGGCAATTTACAAATTATAAGACATTATACCCCAGACGCCCCGCGAAAACGTTCAATAAACTCCCCACGCATTCACCCGAATCCGACGCGTTGAGCCGCGATCTTAAAAAACGCGGTTTTTCATTTGTCGGAACCGTGATCTGCTACGCCCACATGCAGGCTATCGGCATGGTCAACGATCATCTTGAAGGGTGTTTCAGACGAAAAATTCTTTGAATTCCAGACGAAATCCTATTACAAGCTTTTTTTATCGATAAAAATCTTCAAGTATGACCTCGTAGCTAATATCGTATTTATAAGCATATTTAGTTATCAATATTAACTTATAAATCAATCTATTACATATTACTGTAAATATCTGATGTATTCAATAGAATACACTTATTTTCAAAAAAACCTGCGCTTTTTTTAAATGTTTCTTATACTATTAACGAAGTCGCGAGATAGGTAAATTGAAGAAATATATGAAAAAACTCTTTATTATCATGTTAATCTGATAGGACAGAGAATCAATCGTCTTCAACGGGCGCAATTGCTCATTTATAAAAGATGATAATGCATCCACGAACGTTTCTAAAAACAAGGAGGTTCTGTATGATTTCCAAAAAAACCGTCGCTTCAGTTTTATTTGCCGGTCTCCTCTTTTCATCGGTAACCTATGCCCAGATAAACCTGAACAGCTTCTGGTCGAGCTCGGCGCGGACGGGCTATACCGTTCCGACCCATGTCGATTCTCTGCTCGTCGACACAAAAGTCAATAACGGCCTTGCCGTTACCCGCGTTACCATGACGATCACGCCCGGCGGGTACCTCCCCTATTACTCCGCCTCGTCGGCAATGGAAATGTCTCTTGACAGTATAGAGATTACCCTGAGTTTCACCCTGCCGACTGATTTTGTCGCCGACAGTATGTGGCTCTGGATAGGCGGCAGGCCGCAGGAGGCTTATATCCAGGACCGTGAACTGGCCGATGCTCAGTATCGGCAGATCGTGGGCAGGCGCAGGGATCCTGCGATCCTCCAATATAATGGAGCAGGCGGCTATTTTCTGCGTATTTTTCCGGCAACATCAAATGTTGCTCGCAAGATTGCCATTCAATTTCACCACACGTTCGATGATGATTCGGTAAATGCCGGAGGCGGCAACCCGCTTATTACCGCATCATTGCCTGTTGTCTACGATACAGCACAGCGATACTACTATTACAGCTATAATTATACAAAAAAGGCGATCAGGTTCGTGCGGCTTTCCTGTCAGGCTCTTGATTCAAAAAGCTATTCGGCAACAATTCCCGGCCTGGGATCCGGAACATTCTCAAGGACCAGCGCTCTTTTAATAAGCGGAAATAATACCTGGAATCTCCAGAAGGGAATTATTGTTGCAGATGATCCTTCAGGTACGGCGAACGAATATCTGTGGGCCGGACGCGATCTGAAAAGCACGAAACTTGCCGCAGGATTCTCCACTAAGTTGGCGGAAGCCGACTTGACCTTTCTGCCTGAGCCGGCAACACGGATTATTGTTGTCGATGCAAAGGACAGTATATGGAATTGGAACGATTACTACAGGCTCCAGGCAAGCGCCTCGGGCAGGACCTACTACTCCTCTTATTACTCGTATGCGCCGGTGGATATCTGGGGGCGTGCACAGAAATACGCCCTGCTCGCCCTTGAGTCGTACGTGAAGTGCGGCCAGTCGTTCAACGTTATTTTCGCAGGATCGACCTCACGAAGCGTTTTCAGTTCGCCGGTAAGGGCTACTGACGCGAATAAGCGTACAGCCATCGCAGCAATCCTGAGCGCCGTGCCTGACCCTGCCGCAAATACGCTTGCCGCACTGCAAAGTGCTGCCGCTCAGGCGGACAGCGGTATCGTGGTGCTGATCTCGGACCTGTATATGCCGTACAACTATTATGCGGCAGGAACCACCTACCCGCTCCCGGTAAGCGCGCAGGGCATCGCGTATGATTCGACGCTTGCCCGCATCGATGCACTGTTTAAACGCATGCCTTCGCTCACACTCTTTACCATCAGCGATAACTGGAAACTGAATCAGACTTCTTCGCTATCGGGCGGTTACCCGATCGGCGGCCTCAGAAACAGCTTTACCATACCCTATTCGTATGTGGTTATTAACGGTCAACGCATGATGAATTTATACCTCTTTCCGCTCTTCGGCAGTTCGAACCCGAACCGCTTCAGCAGAATGAATGTCAGAAGCAGTGACCTTGACGATATCGTCTTTACAATAGAAGGGTGCGGAATATATCAGCCTGTCACAGGTCCATTTATTACCCCTGTGCCGGTCATTAACTTCGCTCGGATGGAGGTGGAGACACTCGCATCGCCGCCCTCCGCTAACAGCCTTGCGAAAACCCTGATTGTACCGGTGCCGGCCGCTTCTCAGGCAAGTTCCTTGCTTCGTGTCGCCGGCCGCACCTCTAACGCAGCTTTCAGAAATGCGGTGCGTTTCACGGTAGAAGGAAAACTCGGCGGGTTGCGTTTTACCCGCGCGATCACGGCAGACGCCGACTATGACAAATGCGGCACTGCGTCCATGCGGCTGGCTGATGACGTTCAGTGGGCGTTCAGAAAAACCGAATGGCTGGCTGCGGACAATTGGATGGCGAACGCAGGGGCGATCAAGCAGATCGGTAAGGAATACCATATCGTGACGCGCCAGACCAGTTTGCTGGCGCTCGAACCGGGTATGACCCTCTGGCCGGACACCATAGGCCAGTCGTCGAGTTCGACAGCATCAGCGGTAACTGTCAATTCGTCATCAGCCGCGGTAAGGGTGGCATTCGACATGACGACCGAAACGATAGGCGGCGCCCCTGCATCAGGGCTGAGCAGCGGCTCAGGTATTACTATCGACAGTATTTCAAAAGAAAGCCTCTCAGATCAGGATGGAAAGCCTGTAATAAAAGACCGCCCTTCCGTTCGAATTATTGCAGCAGGTGTCGCGGTGGCAGGATCGAATATCATGCTGCAGCTGCCGCCATTACTCAGCGGCACGATCACTGTTGCGCTGTATGATCTGAACGGCCGCCGTCTGGCATCGCAGACCATCGACGCTTCCCGCTATACTGGCGGCCGTTTTGTCTGGGATCTGAGCAAAGGAAACGTATCACGGGCGCAAGGTCAGTATATGCTGCGCATAACAGGCGGCGGGTATGATAAGATATTCAGGATACCGATGCTCGGGTGGTAGTGAACGGCATGCTTTGAGTGTGTGATGAGACTATGATACAAATACTCGAATACATGGATTACCGCGAGTACCTGCGCGATTTCTTTGATGCAAAGAAGCGCGAGCTGCGGTTCTATTCCTACCGGCTGTTCTCACAGAAAGCCGGCCTCAAGTCGCCGAACTTTCTCAAGCTCGTCATCAAGGGCGAGCGCAACCTCTCAAAGCAGAGCGTGTATAAGTTTTCCAAGGCCCTGGGCCTCACGAAAAAAGAGACCGATTATTTCGAAAACCTCATCTTCTTCAACCAGAGCAAAACGCTCGAGGAAAAGAATC
>CAISVC010000093.1 GCA_903888815.1 uncultured Fibrobacterota bacterium | reverse complement strand
TCGGCCTTTTTTTCCTCATGGGCATCGCTGTCGAGCGGATAAAAAAACCGTTCGGCCGGCCGGCGCGCGCGCTGCAGCTGCTGTACTCAACGGTACTCCTCGGCCTTACGGTCAGCCGGTGCGGCGTGTGGAACAACAGCATCACCCTGTGGAACGATTGCATCGCACGATACCCGGATAATGCCATGGCGTATCACAATCGCGCTTCGGCACGCCATGAAGCGAAAGATTTTGCCGGCGCGGTCAGCGACGAAACCGCAGTGATCCGGCTCGATCCGGCCATGGCCGAGGCCTGGTACAACCGCGGAAATTCCAGATTCGCCCTGGGCGACCTGGCAGGTGCGATCAGCGACAATACCATCTGCATCGAACGCAATCCGAAACATTTCCTCGCCTATTACCTCCGCGGCAGGGCACGGTTTCTCCTCGGCCGGCGGGAAGAAGCATTCTCAGACTTCGATGCATCGGTACGGATCGATCAAAATTTCAAGCTGGGCTATTTCGGCCGGGCCGCATGCCATGAACAGGCAGGGAACTGGACTGAGGCTATAGCCGACTTCAGCAAAGTCCTCCTGCTTGATGCCGGCAGTGCCGAGGCATATTTCCACCGCGCAATGGCATATTTACAAATAAAACAATATCAGGCGGGCTGTTCCGATCTCCGGAGCGCAATGGGGCTGGGACACGCGGCGGCCGCAGAGCGGTTTCAGCGTATGTGCGCCCCGGCCGGGAAGCATGCGGGGCAGGCAGAATGATACAACAAAAGTAATGAAGTTTTACCTGTATGGTTTCACCACGCACATCGGGAACCAGACGCGCGGCATGACCATGGCGCGCAGCGCATTGCTGCGGCCGAGATGCGCGCTGAGGCGGATTTTGCCGAGGTCGCCGTTGTGTATGCCGGTCAGGGCAATCTGCTCGGCATCAAGGGTCGTATCGACCGGGACATCCGGGTCAATGCCGACATGATTATAGCTCGGGTTGACAAGAGGCGTCAGCAGCAGCATGGTGACCGTGGCGATCCCGTTTTTCGGGGTCATGAAAAGGCCCCAGCCGCTTCCTTTGCCGTAGGTTTTCTGCCCGAATATCCTGATGTCGGATGACCGGCGTTCCTTGAGGCATGACACCAGCACCTCCGAGGCGCTGGCCGTATAATCATCGACAATCACGGCGAATATCCGGCTTATCGCTTTCTGGCCGTCTCCGGCTGCCAGCAGGGTGTCAAGGGTCCTTGCCGAGCCGTTTGTTTCGTTATACATTCGCTCTTTCATATTGATAATGGAGGTATTTTTCGGCACGAACTGGGAAACGATGCTCTGGCACTGCTCAAGCTGGCCGCCCGGATTATGCCTGAGATCCAGAATCGTATATTTCGCCCATGCTGTTTTGTCAAGGGCTTCGCTGAACTCACCGGCAGAGCCGGCGGGGTGCACGGTGGAATCCGAGAACATGGTCAGCAGAATGTAGGCTATTGATGAAGCCGAATCTACCGTGTCGACAAATACCGAAGGGGCCAGATACTCGCCGAGAATGACGGTGACCGTAATGGCCGAGTCCAGGCGTTTTATGTCCAGGCGGAGCGTATCGCCTATAGTACCGCTGCAGGCTTCTGATGCCTGGTCCCGGGTAAGCCCGGTCAGGTTTGTCGTATCCGCCCTGATGAGGGTATCCGCGGCGCGCAACCCTGCATGTTCACCGGGAGAATTTAAAAATACCTGTTTGATGTAATAGCGGCCGCCTGCCGTGTCGAGCAGTATCCCGATGCCGCCGACCCTCGTGGTGAGGGCCTGCAGCAGATAGGGCGCCTCAACCGGGTTGAAATAGCAGGTATAGGGATCATTGACTGATTGATAGAGCTCTGCCGGGGTTACATAAACATAGGGATCTTGCGGGAGGCGCTCCTGATAAATGAAAAAAAGCCGTAAGGCTTCCCAGCAGTAATTGAATTCGTAATCATGGACCGGCTGGGTCGGCCCGCACCCGATGAGCAGCACAAGCACACTGAGCAACGATAACTTTTTTTTCATGATATTTATATATATGGACTTACTGTTTTTTAGCCGTATACGTAATCGTATCCGGATTCGTCCAGTCCATGATCGATATCTTCCACTGGTTGTTTGCGATGGTGTTCTGGATGGTATGCGCCGTGAATTGCGGGGCGCAATCGCACGGGTCCACCGTTCCGGTAGCGAAAACATACGTGGAGCATGTTTTGGGAGTTAGTGTCAATGCCGTTCCGTTCACCGTGCACGTTCCGATTTCGATTGCAGTGTCCGGCATCGACGTGGCCGAAGCGTGAACGACTTTTGAACGGTCCAGCCTGAAAGCGCCAGAACTCTCGAGACTCAGACTCATCCGGAATGAATCCGGCGGCGTCCCCACCTGTCCCTTGTCTATAGTGGTATCACCCACCCAGACGCCCACCGCCTCGGCGGGGATGACCTTGGAAGGGCTGGTTGATTTGTCGCCGCAGCCGTTGAGAGCCGCAAAGACGAGCGATGCGCTGCCGACTGCAATAAGAAAACGCTTTCCACGCATAGATACTCCTTGATAAAGTGGTTATATAGTAAGCATCGTTATTTCATCACGGCTATTTTCCGTACCTCTTTTTTTCCGTCGACCGCAATCGATATCAAATAGCTGCCGGGAGGAAGAACACCGGCCATTGCGCGGGAGCCATTCCATACTATTTCGTGTGCCCCGGCTTTTTCGGACCGGTTCGCGATATCGGCGATCTTTTTTCCGTTGAGCGCGCAGAGCGTTATTGACACCGGCGCATCCCTGTCGAGCCGGTAGCGCAGTCTGAGCATCGCTCCGTTCACCAGACATTGAAAGCTCGGCCGTGCGAGCGCTGTAACCGACGGAGTCTCCACGGCAACAGTATAGCAAGGATGGGTTGCCGGCACGCTCATGCGCCCGAACGAATCCATGGGAAAATTGACAAAACCTAATGCCAGCGCCGGAGAAGTCGGCTGGACCTGATAGTTCCCCGCTCCTGCATTTACAAACAGAGGGTTCACATTGACCCGCGAGTTGGCATCCTGCCCGGCTCCTGCGGTAAACGTAACGGCGCCGCCGTTGTTCCAGAAGAGGTTGTAATCGGTGTGCGCCTGATTTGCAGTCAAGTTCGAAGTTACGCCGATATACTCGTATGGCGTGGAGTTGACGATGATATTCCTGAGCAACGTGTCGCGGCATTCGGCATACCAGACATGAAAGTGCTCCATACCGCCGATAATGATGTTGTTGTAAACCTTTCGAAAAAACCCTTCGCGAAGTTTTATGCCGCAATTCAAACAGAGGTTTTTATAAATCCAGTAATTAGTTCCCCCGTCGTCTATATCGATGCCGTAACTGCCGAGATTGTTATTATCGTTAATGCGGTTGTTGCGGATGTGGATCGTGGACATCGCGTCGAGCATGCAATAGGGCCGCTTTGCCGCTCCGCTGCAGCCGTTGGTGCAATACCCATTATACGACCAGAAGCGGTCCCTGCCCCAGGCATTAAATGGACCGTGGTCCCCGCTTTCCTGCACGCAGTTTGAGATATCGTTATACTCGATGATATGGCCGCCCCAGGTCCCGTCATTCACGTTGACCCCGGAACGCGGACTCCCGTTGATCGTATTATGCCGTACCGTAATGGCGTGACTCATGGAGAGGCAGACGCCGGCCGTCTGTTTTTCGAACCTGCCCAGGCTATCCATAAGATTATTGCTGATCGTGCAGCTGTCCGGGTAATCAAACGAACCCGACACCGGCCCCACCGTCGCGTCATTCATGTTGGTTATATGGTTTTCCCAGGTCGACGGGTTCCGGCATGCGCTTACGAGGCCCACGCACGCGACACAGGTCGCGCCCGCCTCAACGAAACGGTTATTGTAAATAAGGTTGTTTTTGTTGTGACCGTTCATGAAAACCCCGTTGCCGCCTACCTGGTCAAAGAAGCAGTTTTTGACCGTTATGTTCTCCGCGTTCTGGAGGAAAATGGTCCCGGCGCGGACGATGCACCAGTCCCCGCGCAGCAGTTTATCATAAGGGACCCTGGTAAACATGGTGCGGTGCGTTTGCGCAAAGGTAAGGCTGTCGAAGGTGATATAGCTCGTTGGGGACGACGAGGATGTCCCCACGACCTTTATCAACTCTTCAACCGATGCCAGTTCTATGGTGGCGGTGCTCATGTTCGTTCCCGACGGAGGCCAGAAATAGAGGTTTCCGGTTGTTTTGTTGTAATACCATTCGCCGGCTGCGTTCAGCTCTTCAAATAAATTTTCGATCATCCGGTAGGTGGCATGCATGCCGCTGCCGCGATTATTATCACCCACCCATTGATAGGAAGTACTCGTATTCCCGGTGACGATGTAGTCGTTACCGCCCCACATATTATCATGCAATGCCCGGATATATCCCGGCCCCTGGGTCGGATTAGCCGAGGTTGCAATGTGGTTCAGGGCGTCCGATGCATATCCGTCAAGGTACCCGGTGGAGTAATTCGGATACCGGGCAAGCACCTGGCGCCTGCCGTTGAGAAAAAGCTGGTCGCATTTCACGTTCGTGCCGATGTTGGTGATCATGATGCTGCCGGAATAGGTCGACCACGCGGTCGTCACTTTTTTGCCGCCGCTCAGTATCGCCCTTTCCCCGCAAAAGTTGCAATAGGTGATCGGACTTGCGGCAGTGCCGTTGTCTGAGGGGGTGAAAACGAGCGAACTGTCCAGATAGTACGTTCCACCCCTCAGCCATACAGTGATGGGTCCTGTTTTCGGGAGCACCCGCACCGCGTCTCTGGCCTTATACAGCGTTTTGAACGGTGCGCCAGAGGTACCAGTGTTTGCATCGTCGCCAGTTGTGGAAATAAAGAGATCCGCTGCCACGGCTTTCCCGGTATACGCGCAGAGTGCTATGACAACACCTGAAAGCGCGATTAGCGCGCCGCGACTACCTCGTCTGCCCCTCATACATCCCCCTTAAAAAGGTTAGAGAACAAGATTGCTTTTTTTATTGTACGTCTTCAAAAGGTTTTGGACAAAAGTTTGTTTAAGTTAAGCGATGGATCTGATATGAGTAATATACTCCTGTTTGTTGGTACCTAAAAAGGCTAATATAATCAAACCTACAAAAACTAAAATAATCAAACCTGCCTTTAGGCAGGTAGAGATTTTCAATATTCTTTTTACTGATACCGGAGCGCACCATAGCGGATGGAATTTTTCCTTGCATAGCGCGGTCAACGGGGCGCTGATGACCGGCGGTCACCGCACAACTATTGGTTCTGCATCTCCTGCTGGATGCGCCTGAACTGGTATTCCCGGGTCGTGAATGCCGCTACGGCATCGGGGTCGAAGTGACTCCCGCCGCCTTCCTGAATCATCCGGCACGTGTCCTCGTGGCTGAATGCGGGCCGGTAACAACGCTTCGACGTCAGCGCGTCGTAGAAATCGGCAAGAGCGACGATGCGTGCTGAAAGAGGGATTGTCGCGCCCTTGAGGCCGTCGGGGTAGCCGCTGCCGTCCCACTTCTCGTGGTGCGATCTCGCCACGTCCACGCCCATGCGGAGGAACTGGTTGTCAGGATGCCGTTTCAGCACCGCGGCCAGGGTATTGGCGCCAAGTGCGCAGTGCTTCTTCATCTCGTCGAACTCCTCCGCGGTCAGCTTTCCGGGCTTCAACAAGATGGAGTCGGGAGCGCCGACCTTTCCTATGTCGTGGAGAGAGGCCGTCTGATACAGATTGTCGATGAACGCGGTGGTCAACTGGGTCACGTGCAATCTCATCTCCCGCATCCGATCGGCCAGCACCCTGCCGAAGGTCTGAACCCGCTCGATGTGCTTGCCGGTGTCGTCATCGCGGGATTCGGCCAGCTTGGCGAGGGCAAAGATGGTCGCCATCTGGGAAGCCGTGACCACTTTGACCTGCTCCGCGATCCGTTGCTCGAGTTGCAGGTTGTGCGACACCAGCTCCGCCTGAAGCTGTCTCAGACGCAAATGCATCTTGATGCGTGCAAGCACCTCCTGTTCCTGGAAGGGCTTGGAAATGTAGTCGACGCCGCCGGCACGGAAGCCCTCGACCTTGTCGTCGACGCCCTGGAGCCCGCTGATGAAGATGATGGGGATGCTCCGCAGCCGCTCGTCCTGCTTGAACCAACGGCACACGTCCAGACCCGACATCTCCGGCATCTGGACGTCCAGGAGAACGAGATCGGGAGGCTCGGCGACGGCCGCCTCGATGGCGAGCCTGCCGTTCGTGACCGGTCGCGGGGCGAGACCGCCGCGCCTTAACATCGTGGTCAAGAGTCGCAGCTCCTCCGCGGCATCGTCCACGACGAGGACGCTCTTCCTTATGTCTCCGGTTGCCATTGTTCCCCCGCTTTCAGCGACCTAACAGCTCAAGAATGCGGTCATACTCGAACCCGTCCACCAACTGCCGCAACCCGCTGGCCATGGCCGGTTGCGTGAGCCGCATGCTCTCGACGATCTCAACTATTTCATCGTAGCGTGCGGCGATCACCGCCTTTCGGAGCTTGCCCAGAACGTCCTGAGGAAGCGCTCGAAGTGCATCCCTGTCCAGCGGTTGCTCCGTCATCCCGGCCTCGGGCTTGACCGCCTGCTCGTGCCCGTCAGCAAGGTCGGTGATGCCGCCGTCCAGCACCTCCCGCACCTTCCGCGTCAGGTCGTCCGCAGTGAACGGCTTGCCGAGGAAATGTGTCCCCGCGTCGAGCACGCCGTGGTGGACGATCGCGTTGTCGGCATAGCCCGACATATAGAGAACCTTGAGGGCCGGCCTCGTTTTCGAAAGCTCTTGAGCGAGCACTCTGCCGCTCATCCGCGGCATCACAACATCGGTCAGGAGGAGATGGATGTCGCCCGCGTGCCGCGCGCTGATCAGCAGCGCCTCATCCCCGTCCGCGGCGGTCAGCACCGTGCAGCCGGCCGCGTCAAGGATCCTTCTGGCGACCTTGCGCAGCTCTTCCTCGTCCTCAACCACGAGGATGGTCTCGGCTCCCGTGGACCGCCTCAAGACCGTCGGGGGCTTGATGGCCGTCACCGTGGTGGCCGAAAGATCCCGCGGCAGATAGATCTTGAACGTGGTCCCCTGGCCCGGCTCACTGTAGACCGAGATGTTGCCGCCGCTCTGCTTGACAATGCCGTACACCGTGGACAGGCCGAGGCCCGTGCCCTTGCCCTTTTCCTTGGTGGTGAAAAAGGGCTCGAAGAGCCGGGCTTTAGTCTGCTCGTCCATGCCGCAGCCCGTGTCCGTGACCGTGAGCTGGACATAGGACCCGGGCTTCACGGCCATGTGGCACGCCACGTACTCCTCGTCGATTTCAGTGTTGGAGGTCTCGATAGTGAGCTTGCCGCCCTCGTGCATCGCGTCGCGGGCGTTGACCACTAAGTTCATGAGCACCTGTTCGATCTGACCCGGGTCGACCAGCGTCAGGCCGAGGTCAGGCGCGAGCACCTGGACAAAGTCGATGTCTTCGCCGAGGATCCGCCGGAGCATCTTCTCGACCCCGGCGGCGATCTGGTTCAGGTTCAGCGGCACGGGCTGCAAAACCTGCTTGCGGCTGAAGGCCAGGAGCTGGTGGGTCAGCGCCGCCGCGCGCTCACCGGCTTTCTTCACCTTCAGGAGGTCGTCCCTCACAGGATCGCCCTCGCGCATCCCCTCCATCGCGAAGTCCGTGTAGTTCAGGATCACGGAGAGCAGGTTGTTGAAGTCGTGCGCGATGCCGCCCGCGAGGCTGCCGATGGCTTCCATCTTCTGCGACACCCGGAGCTGCTCCTCGAGCTTCTCGCGTTCCGCCTCCACCCGCTTGCGATCGGTGATGTCGCGCTCGACCGAAATGGCAAAAGTCTTCGAACCGACTTGCATCTCCGTTCCCGAGCACTCGAAATCCCGGACCGTGCCGTCCTTGCACCGGTGCCTTGCCTCGAATACGGTCCCTGGTCCGGAAAGGACATTTTCCCGCCTCTCACCGACTACTTTGGAAGCATCGAGCGCCGCATCTATGAAAGACACCGGCTGGCCTATCAGCTCGTCCCGTTCGTATCCGAGGAGCCTGAAGGTCGCGCTGTTCGCTTCCCGGATCACGGGCATGCCTTCAGGCGTGATCTCCAGTTGAAGTATGATGTCCGCTGCCTGCTCGAAGAGGATTCGAAACCTTGCATCGCTCTGGCGCAGCGCCTCCTCCTCCCGCTTGCGCTCGGTGATCTCGTTTGTAAGCGCCGCCGTTCTTTCTTTTACCAGGTCTTCCAGATGCTCGTTTAACAATCGCAATTCTTCCTGGGTCTTAGCCAGTTCTTTGTTTTTCTGGATCGCCGCCTCATAGGTGGAAATAAGCAGCGTGAGCATCTGCTGCTGCTCTGCAGTGATGAAACGCTTCTTTCCCGCAAAAACAATCTCCACACCGATGCGTACGCGCTCACCTTTACGCAGCTTTTTGTTGGCAAGTATCTGTTCGATGCTCGAGAGGAGGTATTCCTCGTTATAGGGTTTGGTGATAAAATTATCCGCCCCGCAGGCCAGGCCTTCCAGCACGTCCTCCGCATCCGAAAGGGAAGTCAGTAGAATCACGGGAACATCATCGGCGGTAGCTTTTGATTTTATCTGCCTGCATAATTCGTAACCGTCCATTTCCGGCATGACGATGTCGCTGATGACCAGCGTGGGTTTGTGTTTATCAAGGAGCGCGAGAGCTTGCTTGCCGTTGTTCGCCGCCGACACCTTGTAGCCGTGTTGTTCCAATATGTATTTCAACTGTTCAGCCTGGGTAGGGCTGTCCTCGACAATGAGGATCTCTATCGTTTCCCCGCACGCATTCTTTTCAGGTTTCATAAAGATCTCTCATTCTACCTTTTTCGCCAAGGTATTCAGGATAACTGCTATGTCTTCAGGCGGAAGCACTTGCGTTGCCGCGCCGAGCTTGATTGCTTCGCCCGGCATACCGTGCACAACGGAACTCTCTTCATCTTGCGCGATAGTGATGGCGCCCTTTTCTTTCATTGTTTTCAATCCCACAGCTCCGTCTCTTCCCATACCGGTCAAGAGCACACCGACAGCGGCCGGACCTAATGCCTGCGCAACAGTGCGGAAGAGATGGTCCGCGGAAGGCCGCATGCCATTCTCAGGGGCATGGTCGCTAAGCACGATGCGTAAACCATTCCCCACTCCTAGGTGGAAACCGTCCGGAGCGACGTAACCGTGTCCGGGCTCAAGACGCTCGCCGTGCGACGCGACGCTGACCGGGAATCGGGACGCGCCCGAAAGCCACTCAGTAAAACCTTCCACGAATCCCTGCGCAATATGCTGAACAATGAGCACGGGAACAGGAAAGCCCTGCGGCAAATCCGAAAGGATCTTTTGCAGTACCGGAGGCCCGCCGGTGGATGCGCCTATGGCAATGGCCTGGATTCCGGCTGTTTTTAGCAGAGGTGTCGATATTTTTGGCTGCACGGCGATGTGCGCTTGAAATGGTCGAGGAATCCGTTTTACGACCTTGACCTCGGACATCAGTTTTACAGTCTGTATCAATTCTTTTGATGCTGCCTCAAACTCCTCATGGTTAACGCCTGGCGGACGGCGGACCACGGCCAATGCGCCGGCTTCAATTGCCCGGAATGTGGACGCGACCTCTTTTCCTTCCGAACTTCCGCTTACGATAACAATCGGCGTCGGAAAGATCTCCATAATCCTTCTGGTCGCCTCGAAACCGTCCATCATGGGCATGTGGATGTCCATCGTAATGACGTCGGGCTTGTTATGCCTGAGGATTTCCAGCGCTTCTACGCCATTACTTGCCGTGCCCACAACCTGAATTGCGGGATCGGAAGTGAGAATGTATGCCAAATATTCTCGCGCCACGGGCGAATCTTCGACCACGATGATCTTTATCACCCTTGCCTCCCTCTTGTCATTTTATTAAAGAAACCTGCGAATCACTTCCAACAAATTACTTTGATCGAAACTGCTCTTTATAATGTATGCATTGGCGCCGGCCTCGATGCCGCGCTCCTTGTCATCACGCGATTCGAGCGCGGTCACCAGAACCACCGGCATTTCGCCGAGTT
>CAISVC010000092.1 GCA_903888815.1 uncultured Fibrobacterota bacterium | reverse complement strand
GGTGCATGGTACCGTCGGCCGGCAGGTTTTTGGCGCCGAGTGACGTGCCGTTGCAGAAAAGCTCGACATTATCGCAGTTGGTATAGGTCCATACCGGCACGGTCTGTCCGGCCTGCCAGTTCCAGTGCGGCAGGATATGAAGCACCGTGCTGTTTGACCATTGACTCTGCAGTCCATAGTAGATGTCTTTTGGAAATCCGGCCAGATCAATGATCCCGAAATAGGAGCTCCGTGCGGGCCATGCAGAAAAAGGAGTCGGTTCGCCGATATAATCGAATCCGGTCCAGATGAACAGTCCCGGGACATAGGTGCGGCCTCTGAAATCCTTCCATACGGTTTCCGTCGGTGTGCACCAGCTGCACCAGCTGTTGTCAAAACACGAGCACTGAAAGTCCGCAGGCGCCGGGAAGTTCTGGTTGGTCGGCCATTTGTACACTCCTCTGCTCCGCAGCGCAGATGAGCTTTCGGACGCTAAAAGACGCCAGAGGGGAAATGTGCCGTGATAGCCGTCCATACAGCCGCCGTTGCAGTAATTCGTCCCTTTTATGTCAATCAGGGCGGCATTCACTATTCCTGCGGCGGTATTCATGTTTCTGTTGGTGGCCCACCCGAACAGCCTCGTCGAATCATTCGACCTTCCCCACGCCACGATCTTGGTGATATAGGGAGTACCTGCGGCGGTCACGAATTGATCGATTTCGTTGCCGATACCCCAGAGGATCACGGAGGGATGGTTGCGGTCGCGCAGGATCCAGTCGCTCACGTTCTTCTGGTACCGGCTATCGAACGAGGCGTCCATTACCCATTGTGTAAATCCTTCGTCGTAGACGAGAATCCCCATGCGGTCGCAGAAGTCAAGTAATTCGGGCGCCGCCGGGTTGTGCGCGGTACGGACCGCATTGCACCCCATGGCTTTGAGAATTTCCAGCTGCCGTTCGACCGCCCTTGTGTACACCGCGCTTCCGAGGCAGCCGTAATCGGCGTGCAGGCAGACGCCCTTCAATTCGATGCGCTGCCCGTTCAGCAGGAATCCCTGGTTCGCATCGAACTGGATGCTCCGGATGCCGAACCGGGCGGAGTCAGTATCCACGGTATTCCCGCCCACTGACAGCGTGCTCCGGGCCGTATACAGCACCGGATTGGCCAATGTCCACAGCTCCGGAGAGGTTATCTGCATCGTCTGATCGAACACGTACGTTCCCGCGGCCCCAATGGTATTCAGCAACGTGCTGCTCGCAGCCACGGCGCCGTTTTTATCGATGAGCTCCGTCATCAGGGTAACTGCGCTTGCGGCGGCCGATTCATTGAGGACGGTGGTCTGCACACGGACGGTCGCATTGGCGCCGATAGCCGGTGTGGTGATAAAAACACCGCCGAATGTTTTAAGGTGAACTTTCCCGGTAATGGTTACCCGGGTATGGCGGTAAATGCCGCTCCCGGTGTAAAACCAGACGTTATCCGGCTGGGCGTTTACGTATACCGCGAGAACGTTCGATGTCGTGCCGAAGTTCAGATACGGGGTCAGATCCAGCTGAAACGAGGTATAGCCGTACGCCTGGCCGCTCAGCGCATTTCCGTTGATCCACAGGGAGCTGTTGTTGAAGATGCCGTCAAACGTGATGAATACCTTTTTGCCGCTGACATCACCGGGAACGGTAAACGTCTTCCGGTACCAGCCGTCTCCCAGGCGAAGAAAGCCCAGATTGGCGACATACGTCGAATCGAACGGCTGGGTGATTGTGTAATCGTGCGGCACATCCACGGTTGTCCACGACGCATCGCTGAAACCGGGATTCTGAGCGCCGGAAATGTTTCCCTTATAGAATTTCCAGCTCTTGTGCGGCCATATATAATCCAATTAGCATATGGCCCACCTAAAACTTTTAATGCATTTCCATATCCATCTGATATCTGTGCAAATGTAGAATCATTTCTTCCAGCATC
>CAISVC010000091.1 GCA_903888815.1 uncultured Fibrobacterota bacterium | reverse complement strand
GCACAAACTGTCCTTCTTCCAATGACACTGACCCTGAAAATTGCAGATTTTTACCCGCGGCCACATTATCTTTAGTCAACGTTACGCCGAAACCGGACATGGCAATTATTGCTATGAAAAAGGATGTTGAAAAATCATACTGTTTCATCATGATCCCCGTATTTTGAATCCATCTGCTGAAAAAACGGTATCCCCGCCTCCTCATTGCTTCCCTGTCCTGCCGGCCGTGATAAAAACCCCTTAAAAAGAGTACTGAAGCTTCAACCACCAGCCCCATTCGCCTTTTTTTATAAAAACTTCGGCATCGCTGCGGTACGACTCATAGTAATACTCGTGAAATGCATGGTCGCTTGCGAGTTGACCGATAATGGTAAAACCTTTAATGACCTCTTTTGTCGCATAGACCGACCATTTCAAATAGCCTTTTCTAAAATCATTCGCCGTTATATCGCCTTTCGTCGTCACCGGTTGCGGAAGCGAGCCTTGATATACCTGCTGTAAATACGAATTGATATAGTGCCAATTGAACCTTTCCCCCTGAACCGAAAGCACATCAAGCAGTTTGAAACACGGGACATTAAAGCCGAACATGATGGGAATTCTCTGCCGAAGATTTCCGTAATAATTATTCAAGGTGTCCGGTATCAGTGAAGAATCGGCCGCCCGTATATAGGCGGGATAATTTTTTACGCCTAATGCACCCGCTTCAACAAATATTTTTCCATCTTCCCTGCCCATGATGCCGGCCACGTCACCGGGAAGAATGCTTTTAGGATCAAAGGACAGCCGCGCCATGAGCTTGATGCCCCTGAACGTATAATAATCCTGTTCCCCATTCGCTTTAGTAAATTGATTTTCGTTCAGCCTGGGGGTCGTTATAGCATCCGACATGGGAAACCACCGATACAGGCTGACTCCCGCTCCGGCATCAAGCAGGGCGGGAACCTGATAGCTGACAAGGTACGAAAGCGACCAGTCGAACAGCGGCATCACCTGCGTCTCTGTTGTCAGGAAAAGGTCCTGCCGCAGGTTTTCTACCAGCGTGCTGCTTAAACGAATGCCGGAAAGCGTTGCATAGGCATAATCGAAAGAGGTGATAAGATAAGGGGGGTATGCGCCTGACCTGAACAAATATTCTCCCAGATTATACGCATCGGGATTGTATTTATAGGGCATGACGCCGGCCGCGAATTCCAGGAACGGTTTCTCCCTATTGCCGAAACTCATTATTCCTTCACCGTCTGCTACCGAAACGTATGACCACTGCCTGAACGGAATGCCGGAATGATCCCCTTCCATATTTTCGGGATAGGTATTGGACCACAGTCTTACTTCCGGCGCCGCAATGATATGCAGCCGCCTGCCGATATAGGCGTCCATCCTCAGCTGCACATATGAGCGGTGATTCCAGACGGGATAGGTCATGGGCCCGGAAGTGGGACCTAAAAAATGACCTCTGACAAACTGCCCTTCCTGCAGCGCGACTTTCCCGGAAATGTCGAGTTTTACCTCATCCGCCGGCGTCGCGGCGGCTGCTGTTTCTAAAGGCTGAGGAACTGCGGAAGTGGGGATAGCGGTGTCTTTCGGCGCAGGAACAATAGAGGCGCCTGTGGTTTCCGACGCGCTGACAACGCCGGACGTATCACCGGCATATATCACCGTCGCGGCCATGCATATTGCCATGCAGCATGCACCGGCGAGATTTGTTTTCCGCATATTTTCCCTTTCTTATTAATTTGATCTTGCCTCTCCCCTCACTTCCATCGGGGGAGAGGAACATGGAAGGCTTAATAGGTAAAATCTGTTACCGCTTCTCTTTATTTTATCTGGCAATAAGCACCCTTCTTATTTCCTTTATGTTGTAAGGCTTCCTGCTGATCGACAGATAATATGATCCTGCTGCCAGCCTCTTCGTATCTATTGTCAATATTGTTCCGTTCACGACGGCCGGGCAGGACATCTTTTGGCCCCGCATATTTATAATTGAGGCGTCATCCACGCTTACCCCTTTTACGGGGAATATGATACGCAAGGTGTTGGCTTGCCGTTTAATCGCAATGTTCTTGTTGGACGGCGTAAACGGCCCCGTTATAACGGAAGCGATAAACGGCAATGGCGTCGTATCAGGCGCTTCGCTTGCAATGCACGTCTGCGCCTGCGGCAAACCCGCGGTTGTTGCGGTAACACAAATGGTTCCCGGCGTGTTCGTGGATTTGACGAGAAGCGCGCATTTGCCCCCATTCACCTTCATGGTCAAGGGGCCGAACCAGTTCGCAGGACCGGTGACGCTGAACGTGACGTTCGTCGTACTGGTAGTGTTATAGCCGGTATGTACGCAGGTTCCATTGGCGTCCCTGATCGAAGCATAAAAAAACGCGCAATCAACGCTGTCCGCGATCAGTTTATTCGTGTCCGCCTCAAGCCGCAGGCCGGCCGGAGTCAATCCGGTAACCGGATTGTCGTCGGCCACGCCTCTCCAGTTATATCGGTAAAGATAAAAGGTGCTTTTCGGCAGACGGTAGCAATCAACGACTCCCATCGGCAGATAATTCATCGGTGAATTGTAATCTGCATGGCACCATGCGGTCCCTCCTGACAACAGGGGGTCATTTACGCACAACATCCAATCTCTCCAGAAATGAGCGGCAATCACGCTCGGTATATCATTCGGATCGCCCCGATACGCGTAGTCGCCCGTCCATCCCACATGATATTCCGTATTCATGAACCGCGTCGGTAAAGGGGTAACCGTAATTTGAGAAGAGGTTAAATAGTTGAGCCCGGCAATGTCGGGTATGCCCATGATCGAATATGCCCTGTTATTATTAGCCATATAGGTCATGCGGGTGGAATCCTGGCCATGCGCAGTAGTATTAAACCCTGCTATTCGAGTTGTAAAATTGCCGCCCGCTTCATTAAAAAGCCCCCACGCGATAATTGATGGGTGGTTATAACCCACGCGAATCATCTCTCGCACGCAGGAATCCTCCCGTGCCCAGAAAGCAGCAGGATAATATGTCTCATTTTTTCCACTGCCCCAGGTTGGTATTTCGACGAAAAGGAGCAGCCCTAATTCGTCACACGCGTTATAATATGAAGGATCGCGGGGATAGTGGGCACAACGGACAAGATTCACTCCCATGTCTTTTGCCTGTTCAAGGTCTTTGTAAAAACGCGAGGAGGGCACAGAATTTTGTATCCAGGGAAACATCTGGTGCAGACTGTTGCCCCTGAAATACACTGAATCGCCATTGAGCTTGAACCTGTCCGAGCTTGCCCAGGTAAACCAGCGAACGCCGAACCTTTCCGCATAGTCGTCGGTAAGCACCCCGTCGACAAACACCTGTGTAAAAACACGGTAGAGATAAGGGTCGGTAAGCGACCAGAGATGCGGGTTTTGGATGGGACTGACAACCTTATCAAATAATACGCTTGTACTGGCATTGACGGTCTGGGTCATGGTGTCGAAAGCTACAATTCCATCGCTTGCGTCGGCTATGACATATTTGAGCATAACACTTTTTGCCGAGGTATTATCATTGCGTATCGAAGTCTTTATCCGAACCGGAGCGCCCGATGTGTAAGGCCCCTGCGGAACAGAAATCCGCTGGCCGTAAAGAGGAATGTAGCATTTGTCAGTGCAGACAAGCCATACATCGCGATATAATCCGCTGAATATATAATAATCAGGCCCCATTGCGTCCCCGGGATTTCCCGGAGGAATTGCGGTGCTGTAATTATTATCCAGTCTCACTGCAAGTACATTATCGCCGGTAAGCATTACGGTGCTGGTAATATCAAAGCTGAAACCCGTATACCCGGAATTATCATGGGTACCGAGCTTCTGGTCGTTAAGCCATACATCGGCAATCTGCATTGCGCCTTCAAACTCTAAAAACAATTTACCGGTATGCCTTGCAGAAGCAGGAACCTGGAATTTCAGCCGGTACCAGCATATCCCTTTGAAGGAAGCATCTTCATCGGTTTTTGTCGGAGGATCGTATGAAGCTGAGTGCGGAATATTTACCGTTTCCCATGAGCCGTCATTATAGCTGCTCGCATAGGGAATACCCGTCAGAGGGTTCCCGGGATCGTCCTGGATGAATTTCCACCCAAAATCAAGACTCGTTTTTTTACGTTCCTTGTAAATCCGGTTAGGGTAAAACTCAGCCTGCGCAGCGATAAAAAGCACGCCGACAACGAGACATACCATCGGAACAAAACGTTTATACGACATGAAAACTCCTTTTGCTATTCAGAAAAATAGCGGAAAGTTATAGTGAGAATAACAGGTCGTTAAAATAATTAAGGCCTGATCGCCATGACTTTCATGCCATAGTCCCTGCCGCTGACCGTCAGGCTGCCATAGTAAATGCCGCGTGCGTAATCGCTCACCGGAACCGACGTGTTCTTTCCGGCCCCGATAGTCCAGGCACGGAGCATGCGTCCTTGTATATTGTAAAGTCTGAACTGCGCCTTTCCGGCATAGCCCGCCTCATCCCTCGGAACGAAGAGGTAAAGCACGGAGCCGCGCTGTACCATGCGGACCCGCTCCGGACCTACTACGGCACGACCGGGCTTATACAAGCCCGATATATCGTTTGAAACCGGGACTGATTGCACGGTGGCGCTCCCCGGTGTCAGGTTCCCCGAGGACGCGGTAACGGTGATAAGTCCGGGATTACCGAACCTGCCCTGGATATACACATCGGCTATTCCCGCGACCGCGGATACCGGGTTGCCGTCGCCGCTGATGATCCTGCCGGGCCCGCTGACCGTGAAGGTTACGTTGTCGGTCGCGGTCGGCATAACGGTCCCGTTGGCGTCCACAATCGACCCGTAGGCAATGGCTAGGTCCGCGCCGTCGGCCAGGAGCGGTGTGTTCGCGGTATCGAGCGTCACCGCCACCCGTGACGCGGTAAGGGGCGTTCTGACCGTGTGCGAGGCCCTGACGACCCCGCCGATAAGACCGTCGGCCCGCAGGGTGCCGGACGCAAAGGACGATATCGTGAAAGTAAACGGCGGGTGCTCTATGTTGGCATACGTGTCCGGCGACCGCGTTGCGACAAGTGCCCCGTTGAGATAGAGCGACACCTGCGTGCAGTTGCTGTAGACCCTGACCGACGTTGCTGATGAAGCTGTCCAGAAGCTTGCGATATATACCATTGGCCCGCAATTGACGACAGTACCGGGGATTCTGAGGATTGCGGTGTCGCGCTGACTTTGAAAGAAATAATAGCCGAATTTCGGTATCCGGAAGTTGTCCACAATGCCGCCGCCGCACAGTGAATTGTGATATTGAGTAAATCCGAAGGTTTCATTGTAAACCCATACGGCATCAACCGAAAACCACGAAAGCGCATGGTCCTGGCTCATGGCCGAGGCCTGGTTGGAAGCCAGGGTAAGCATGCCGGCTTCGCCGAGCTCCCGCGGTTGGTTGCTGCTAGTACCGCCGTAAGTAAATCCGCCCCATTCCCAGTGCCCGTATTCCGAAATCGCCTGCGGCTTGCCGCTCCCGCGGGCAGTACGCCCGCCCTGTTGCACGGCGGCCTGGTAAATGTCCATGATATCGCCGCCCTCCTGACCACAGGTATACATCTGGTCGCCGGGAAATTCTTCATGGGCGGCGGCCTGGGTCACATTAGAAAAACTCGCCGGCGGCGCGCTTTCATTGTGCACTGATTCCCACATGACCACGCAGGGGTGGTTCCGGTAATACCGTATGAGCGTCCGCAGGTCCCTGACGGCATTATTTACCCATGTCGTGTTGGTGTACGTTTGAACCTGCCAGCCCGGCATGCAGGCCTGGACCGTGATGCCGAGTTTGTCGCAAGCGTCAAGAAATGCCGGGTGCTGGATGTAGTGCGAGAGCCGCACAAAGTTTATTCCGGCCTCCTTGAGGCGCAGGGCGTCCCGGTAGTGGCCCGAAACCGGGACCGCACAGCCGATGGCGCCGTAATCCTGGTGGCGGTTCACGCCCTTGGCGACAAGGCGCGTGCCGTTGATCTGCAATCCATTGGCCCGTGAAAAAGCTATTCTGCGGATGCCGATGGTGGTCATCACCTGGTCCGCAGCCCGTGCATTGTCGTAGACCTGGGAACGGACCTTATACAGGTTTGGCGCACCAGGGCTCCAGAGGCGCGGATTGCTAACGGTAAAGCTCTGCGTAAAGGTATAGTTCGCTCCTGCAGCAATACTCTGTGTCGCCTGGAGGGTCTGCACCACCGATCCGTTTGAGTCGATAATCGAGGTGGTGAGAACGCAGGTATGCGCCGCGGTGAATTCATTGATGACGTTGGTTTTTACCTGGACGGTCGCGGATGATGCGGTTGCCGTTGGATAGGTCACAAATACGCCGCCGCCGGCCGGCGTATTCGCATAGACGGCATCGGTTATATGCAGCGAATCGGTTATATGAAGATTGACGTACCGGTACAGGCCGCCGTAGTAATAGAAGTCGCGCTGTTCCGCGCCGGGAGGAACATTAGGATCCGCGGCGTTGTTGAGACGCATCGCGATAACATTAGTCTGATTGAACACAATGTCATTCGTGATATCAATCGTGAAGGGGCTGTAGCCGCCGCCGAACGTTATCTTGCTTACGCCATTGACCCAGACCTGGGTGGTCTGCATGCCGGCTTCGATCTCAAGAAAGATTTTTTTACCCCGGAAAGAGGTATCCGGGGTGAATGATTTCCGGTACCAGTAATATCCTTTGTAATAATCCCAATTCGTATGAGTTTTAGCCGACTCGACCCGTGCGGTATGCGGAAGGCAGGCCGTATCCCATGAAGCAGGCACGATAAACGAGACCTGCTCCGCTCCGCTCACATCCCCGCGGTAAAACCGCCAGTTGTCGCAGAACCTCAGATCCTTCCGGGGAAATGTTTGTGCATGGGAGCCGGCAACAACCAATGCAATTAAACAGAGCGTGAGCCCCTTAACGATACGCATTTCCCCTCCTTTTTTTCTGTTTCACTAATGAATATATCAATTGAACTTTGGTTACGGCAATATCCTCGCTTCTACAATATGCACCCGCTGCAATCCTTTCCCTTCCTGCATCAAAGAAACAAGCTGTTTCCGTACGACAGTTATGACCGTTCACGCTTCCTCCCCTTTTAACCCAAATTATGCATTAGTTCATCGCGCATAACCGCAATCTCGCGGGCATAAAGGCTTTCAGGCTTCTTGGCCATACCCCAGTGGGTATGCCCTGCG
>CAISVC010000090.1 GCA_903888815.1 uncultured Fibrobacterota bacterium | reverse complement strand
TCTGGCAAGCATTTCCGTGAATTCCATTTTCAAAGGGTATCCGGAAATAGCGGAAATAATCATTAAGCGACCCCAGCTGCGTGTTGAAGTCGATAAAACCGGTGCGTTCAATTTTAGCGATCTCGCCATTTTGAAAAAAGATTCCGCTCAAAAGCCGCAGTCCGCCCCGGGCGGGTTTCCGGCGCTTCCGGTTCCCATTACCCTCAAGAAACTGGCTGTCGAGAACGGTACACTGGTCTATGACGATCAGAAGGCGGGGAACCAGATTATTATCGAAAGCGTCAATCAGCAGGCGGCGGTGTCGATCGATAAACAGCTGAAAAATATTATAACAACCGGCAGTCTTGTCCTTGCACAGGTATCGGTAAAAACCAGAGATATCAAAAAACCTCTGAAAAATCTTTCCATTACGGTGTCGCACGATATCGGGGCAGACCTGGTTGATGGTATCGTGAACGTCAAGCAGGTCAGAATGTCGCTGCAGAAATTCTTTGTTACACTTAAGGGAAACGTACGCCGTGCGTTCTCATCGGCCCCTGAACTCGATCTGGCGGTCATTTCCGACCCTGTAACTATAAGCGATATTCTGAAAGAGGTGCCGGTAGAGCTGGTGCCGCTAATCGCGAAACTGACGGGAAGCGGTACTGCGGAAATGGGATTGACCGTAAAGGGTACGCTTGCTGCCGGCAAACCGCTGCCCGTACAGGGAGCACTTGCGCTGAAGGATATCATGGTGAAATATGCCGACCTTCCCCAATCGATCAACCACCTCAATGCCGCTATTTCGTTCACCGACAACAGCCTTACGGTGAACTCCATGACGATGCGGTTCGGCACCAATCCGGTTGATATCAGGGCTGTCGTCACCAATTTTAAAAAGCCGTTTGTTGATGCGTCGGTACATGCCGATATCAAGATATCGGAGGTAAAGGATATCATCAAGCTGCCGCAGGGAGCGTCCCTCGACGGACAGGTGGTGGCGGACATCAAGGCGCGGGGCGAGGCCGACCCGGCCGATCCGACGAAGCTTGACTTGAAAGGGAATGTGGATCTGAAGAAGCTGGTGGTGGTGTGGTCGCCGCTTATTAAGCCTGCGGAGATTAACGGCACATTTACGCTTTCGTCAAAGGCCGTGGGCCAGAACATTGCGGTCAGGGTTGGCCAGTCATCGCTTACGATGGGGGCAACTGTTTCGAATTATCTGTCGCTTGTGCTTCCGGACAGCAGGAAGAAACTGCCGCGGACCTTCATCGACTTCAAGATGACGTCGCCGTTCATGAATATCGATGAGATTCTGAAGCCCCCGGAACCTGCCAAAGGCGGCACAGCCGCCGGGGTCGATGTGCCGCTGCTGGCTCCGCTGCCGTCGGCTGATGCGAAAGGTATAATCACGGCGGATAAAATCATTTACAAGGGATTCCCCACCAGGAACATGGTCACCCGGGTCACTATCACCAACAATATAGCAACGGTTGATTTTACGACCGGCTTTTCGGGCGGGACTATCGGTAGCAATCTCCATGCAAACCTTTCGGATGTCCGTAACATCGTCTTCACCAACACCCTTTCCGTGAAAAGTGTTGAACTCAATGATCTCATGGGGAGGTTCGGCGATATTGTAAAACCGATAACACCGCTGAATAGGGAGCTTGCGCTGATCAACAAATGTCTTTTCGGCCGCATAAACATACAAAGCACCCTGCAGGGCAGCGGCGGCACCATGGGCCAGATCATGAAAAATGTGGCGGGCAACATCGGCGTACAGATGGCGAACGGGAAGATCGTGAATGCGCCGGCTGCCCGTGTCGCTTCGTCGTCGTTCGCCAGCCTGCTTAAAACCGACAAGCTCGGCAGTCTCGACGTCATCAATTTCCGCGACCTTGCCACAAAGGTCCGGTTGTCGAGCGGCCGGGCGCTTTTTGACGACCTGAAAATAGCATCCGATGTCGGGGACTGGCAGGCTAAAGGGAGCGTCGGATTTGACGCGCTCATGGACATGGCGGTATCGACAAAATTGAGCAAGGAGATTTCAAGCCGTATTCTCGCCGTTGAGGGGAAGGCAAAAGGGCTGGCAAAAAACGCTTTGCAGGGGACAAAATTCGCGGCCGCGGCCGGACTTCTTGATAATATAAACGTGATCCCGCGCGATAATGAGGGAAGAGTGACACTGAAATTCGGGCTCGGCGGAATGGTCGCCAATCCTAAAATAGCATCAATTGCGTTTGGGGAAGGTACCGTTGCCGGCGGCAGCACCCAGCCGCAGCCCCAGCTGCCTGCGAAACAGCAAGTCCAGCAGCAGGTTCAACAACAGGTCCAGCAGAAGGTGGAGCAGACAAAAGTGAACGTGGAGGAACAGATAAAACAGAAGGCGCGGGAGAAGCTGCAAGGGCTTTTTAAGAGGTAGGTTGTCGTCGTCGACGGGCAGGCGTTCTTAAGAAAAGAAAATTCCTATCATGTCATTTATCACTTCTCGGCCATTACTCTCCTAAAATCAGTAGCTTGATTAACCACGAAATCGATTTCGTTGACAACATTCGGTAAGTAGGATACTGTTTCATTGTTCTTCAGAACATTTTTATTGCACGGGAAAAACAGCACGGTCGGGGTCGGGAATAAAATCCCGTGCTACCGGCAGGAAGTAACAATTGATAGAAATAAAAGTGTAAGGGGGAAGACGTGGTGGTGCAGGTGAATAAAAAACGGAATTCAGAAGACAGGAGACAGTGGTCAGAATTCAAAACTTATTACTCACAACATTAACAGGAGGTTTGTATGGCGACTAGTTGGATATCTCAAAATAATACGGGTGATGGAACAAATGATTACAAAACCTTACAAAATGTCGGCATCGGAAATACGGCGCCGACGGCAAAGACCGAAATCGATTGCGGGGCGACGATTAACGGAACTCAGAATTTAAGCACCAGCGGCAGCAGTACGGCGGTAACAACTACCAATAACGCCTTCGCTGCTGTACAAATCGGTGCGGCGTTGACGGCCAACTATATAACGAGATACGTAGTCTCAAAAACCGATAGCAACAACTTGACGGTCGATACTGCCGTCAACTGGAGCGCCGGTTATTCATTTACCTATAAAAACCCGATCCTGAAACTGTCCGACGAGGGTGCGATCAGGCTGATGGTAAGAGCTGACGGTGTTAGCGACTT
>CAISVC010000089.1 GCA_903888815.1 uncultured Fibrobacterota bacterium | reverse complement strand
GCGTGCGGTATCGATCCAGAGATCAATTGCTTCCTGTATATTTTTCAATGCGCTTTCCTGCGTATCACCGTGGGCCATGCAACCGGGAAGCTCCGGGACTTCGGCGATAAAAGCCTGATCGTCGTTGCTCCAGTACAGAAGAATTTCGTATTTAGCGTTCATAAGTCTCGTCTCCTCCTAGACCGTACTCGGAAATAATACGACGAATCTGCCTGACCTGGTAGGGTTTTGCTTTTGCGCCATCTTTTTGCAGATTGATGCGCTCAATAATTCCCTGTTTGAAAAATATATGATGGCTGCCGCGGACTCTCGTATCAAAACCCAGCCGAACCAGAAGCCGGCAAACTTCATCGAAATCAATATTCGCATCCGAAGAGCCGCTCATGATACGGATCAGCAGCTTATCATACTTTCCCATAAATCTTCACCGATGTGAATATACGTTTCGCGCTGACAATTGGTTGCTTGTCTATCCCAGCGAGGTGCCCGGATTAACCTGATCGATTTAAAACTGGTTCGTGCGCACGGGTGCCCTTATTTATTTCACTACTCTCTTATACCGCTCCCCTTTCCACGAAAATTTTCCGAAAACCCCGAAGATGACCGCTGCTATAACCATGGGAAGCTGCAGCAGCGAGGCGGGAATAATATAGACCCGCAGGTGTTTTTGATTGAAAAGCGCGGTGCCGGGAATCATGAGCAGGTATTCACCCGCGATCTTTGCCGCCAGCATGATGCCGAAAACCGGAAGATATGCCGGATTGATTATCCCGTAAATCAACGTAGCGGCACAACCGCAGTAAAACATGAAGACGCCGCCCAGAAAAACCGTCTGCCGCGGCCCGTAATTGACCGTCTTTGATCCCCACCGCTTCCGCTGCTCGAAAATCCCTTTAAGCGTTGGCGCAGGCCGTGTGGCCACCGCGCCCGCCGGATCGATCATGAACGATACGCCCCACCTGCCGCTCTCCGCTATACGCTGGAGCAGGAAATCGTCGTCGCCCGATACCGCCTTCTGCGAAACGCTGCCGTAGCCGCCGACCTCCTCAAACGCCTTCCGGCGAAAAGCGAAATTGTTCGCGTTCGAGTTGAGCGGCATACCGGCGCCGATCGCCCCGGCGGCAACAACGCCGTGGGAAAGAAAATCTATGGCCTGCAGGCTCCAGAAAAAACGACTCATTCCCTCCGGGCGCATATAAGCAGTAATGCCCTGCACCAGCCCCGCCGTTTCCGTAAAGTTTCGGTCAATCGTCGCAAGCCATTCCGGAAGCACGACACAATCCGCATCGGTCACCACGATAACTTCATTGCGCGCCTGTGCAATGCCCATCATGACCGCATGCTTCTTGGGTGCAATACCCGAAGGCGTTTCGGTAACGGTAATAACCGAAAGCGAAGAATGCCGCTGCCGGTACTCTTCGCAGACCTTCGGGGTGCGGTCGTTCGACCGGTCGTTGACCACGATGACTTCATACCGGTCTTCAGGCAGGTTCTGGCTGAAAACGCTCCTTAGGCACCTGCCGATAACGCTCTCCTCATTCCGCGCGGCAATGACAATCGAAAAGTTGAGGCTCTGCTCAAGGTTCTGCGGGGGTCCCGAAGGTGTCTGCCCGACCTTTTTTAAACCCCTCCATAAAAAAATCACGGCGCCGAGGTAATAGAGTGTTATGATTGAAAAGAGAAGTAAAAACCCCGTCATGGAATCTATTCTGCGCCTTTTTTAATGGGAGTGATTTACACGTGCATCATTTTTTCTTATTGGCCCTGGTATCCGCCTCGTTCCCCCGAATGGAATACCACTCAACCCAGGCCTGCTTGTCGGTTCCCAGGTCTTTTCCGGTCATGAGCCAGAGGATATAGGCTGCATTATCGCGCACGAGGCTGTTCTGGTTGTCCAGCGCGCCGATGAGAAGCGGAATCTCGGTATGCATCTTGAGCGCAATTTCAATGGCGGCCTTGACCGACGGGTCCGGTTCCTGCAGTGCGCCATAGAGCGTCGGTATGGCGCGCGGATCACGGATATCGCCGAGCGCCTCTGCGGCCGCTCTGCGGACCGCCGGTTCGTTGTCTTTAAGCGCGGCCAGAAGCGGCAGCACCGCGGCCGTGTCCCTGATCGCACCGAGCGCAATAACCGCCTTTTCCCGCACTTCGCCGGACATATCTGCCGCCGCGCCCGCAAGCTCACCGGCCGCCTCCCGCGCGCCCATTTTTCCGAGCGCCGCCGCCGCCTGCATCCGCACCGACGGCCGCACGTCTTTGAGCGCCCCGATCAGGGCCTTGACGGAAACATGGTTCAGAAGCTCACCGAGCGTTGCCGCGGCACAGGTACGCACGTCGCCGTCGCGGTCTTCAAGCGCTCCGATAAGGACGTTCACCGCATCGCTGAAACGGAGCCCGTGCGCAGCGGCCGCGCGAACCCGCGGATCAGCGTCCCTGATCGCCTCGCGCAGCAGCGGCTGTGCCCCTGCATCCTGCGCCTCACCCAGGCCGAAGACCGCGCGCTGCCGCACCAGCGGATTGCCGCTGCGCGCTGTCTTTTTAAGCTCATCATAGCCGGCCGGCCCTATGCGCGAAAGTGCGCGCGCCGCCTCGAGGCCGGGCGGAAGCAGTCTCTGGATCGCTGCCGAGTCGGATTCAAGCTGCATCAGCGCCGTCTGCCCCACGGTGTCATAAAAAAGTGATGCCAGGGATCCGACCGCGCCGGTTGCCCACTGACCCATGACGCCGAGCTGCCGCGCCGAGCTGCTCCTCTGTTCCCACGAAACCGATCTGAGTGAATCAGCGAGTTCGGCAGTGGAAACGTCTGTGCGCATTGCCACCTGCGGCATCATGCGCCGCGACACCGCAGCGCTGCCGGCCGGCTTCGGTTCACGCTCCTGCGATGCACTGCCTGAAAGGGGCGTTGTTCTTTGCAATTGCGAAGAGGTATCGACAGGCTTCGCCGTATACGGTACCCCGTCGAGCGATTTAATAAGACGCCTCAGGATGTTGATGGTTGCTCCGTCACCGGTTACAAAGGTGAGATAACGGTCGTTTTCAGAGCCGATCGTGCCGGTAAATACAGTGCCGTTTTTCAGCATAATCTCACTTTTGCCGTCCGCCCTTTTCTGAGGTACAATAGCCGGCTGCGGTACCGGTTGCGCCGTCTGAGGCGGCGCTATCGGTGCAACTGCCGGTACCGGTGGCGGTGCAGAAACAGGCGGCACCGGGGGGGTTGCCTGCGGAGACAGGAATTGAGGCTGTGCCGCAGCCACGGGGGGCGTTTCTGAAACCGGTTTATTTTCCGGTGCTTGAGGCGTCGCCGGAGCGGGTGCGATTGGCGTCAGCGTTACCGGCGCTTGCGGTACAGGAGCCTGCATTACCGGCTTCGGTGCCTGCTGCGCGGGAGTCTGCATTGCCGGGTTGGGAGCAATCACCGGCGCTGCAATTGCAGCCGGAGCAGAGGCGGCAACAGGAGAAATGGCCGGAGCGACCGGGGCAGCGGCAGCAGGCGCAACCGGGACAGGAGCAGAAGATACTGAAACGGCCGGCCGGGCAACAGGAGCGGCTGCGGGGGTGACAGGAGCGACGACTGGAGCCGGCGGCGGTACCGCGGATGGGGCGCTTACGGAAGGCGAAGGTGACAGGTCGCGTATATCGGCAATTATGTATTTGTAAATGTTCAGCCGCGCGCCGTTATCCATCTCAAGCGTGATGATCCGTTCATCCGCTGATACAACTTTTCCCTTGTACTTCGGCCCGGTTTTAAGTGTTATCTCGACCCTGGCACCCGGAACCGCAATCCCCTGATCCGCCGTCCGGGCTGCGGGTTGAACCGCGTTTCCCGCTGCCGGAGGCTGAAGTTGCAGTTGAGCCGCCTGTCCGGATGAGGTGGCCGTGAACGTTGTTCCGGGCGGCAGTCCGGTGATCTCAACGATCATGCTTTTCGCGATCGAGAGCTTTGACTGGCCGACCTGCAGCACGATGAAATTGTCGTTCTGGGAAATGATGTCGCCGTTAAAAACGGTTCCGTTGCTGAGCTTGATTTGCGCGGCCGGAACTGCTTGAGCCGATATCAGGAAAACAGCAATTAAAAATATCCGGATTGGTAGTGTAAATGATTGCATCTTTTTATAGCTCCCTTTTACCCGTAGTCATTACCCTATATCCCATAGATTCATTATTTTACTATAAATATATTTTTATTTCATTGAAAATCGGGTATTTTTCTGAAGACAGTACGTTATTAGATCACTTTTGTAAATTTTCATTGTCATTTTTAAGGAACCTATGGAAAAAATCACCATCGAAAATGTCGAACTGATACTCTCTCACCCGGCAGGCGTCACCGCCGCATGGATCGGCCAGGCCGAGCCGCTGCGCCAGCTTCTGGCGTGCTGGCTCGTTATCGCCGAAGGAGACCTGCCGCTCACGCCGCGCGTCATCGGCCATCCGGGCACCGGCAAGACCACGCTTGCCATGGCGGCCGCGCAGGCAAGGGGCCAGCCCGTGTACGTGACGCAGTGCACGGCCGATACCCGGCCCGAAGACCTGCTCGTAACGCCCGTGCTCTCCGAACAGGGAAAAATCTCCTACCACGCGAGCCCCCTGCTCTCCGCGGTGATAAAAGGCGGCATCGCGGTGCTTGACGAGGGGAACCGAATGTCGGAAAAGTCGTGGGCGTCCCTCGCCCCGCTTTTCGACCACCGCCGCATGGTGGAGTCCATTGTTGCCGGTATCCCTAGCGGTGCGCACAGGGAGTTCCGGGCCGCGGTCACCATGAACGAGGACTCCTCCACCTTCGAAATACCCGACTACATCATGTCGCGGCTCCAGCCGGGCATCGCCATCCCGTTTCCGGACCGCGAGGACGAACTGAAAATTCTCTCCTACAATCTCCCGTTCTGCGGCCGGGAAATACTTGACATGTGCGTCAATTACCTCCAGCAGTCCCACGGCCTCGATCTCCCCTACTCCATCCGCGACGGTTTGAACGCCATGCGCTACACGCTCAAGCTGAGGGAAAAAGACCGTACGGCCGACACGCGTGCGCTCTTTAAAAACGCGGTCGCGCAGATTCTGGGCGAGGAGGCGCTTGACCTTGAAAAACTCGCCGCGAAACGGAAACAGACAGGCGAGCACCTGCCTTCAATGAACCTGGGCGACTTCTTTTTCGGCAGCGATCCGGGGCTTAATCCGGACAGTTCAGGAGACGACGGACGGTGAAGCTTGCGCCCGGCATAACGCTAATGCCGTTCCTGCACGGCAAAATCCTGTTTGCCGCGCACGTTCGCAGCCTCTGCATGGCGGAACGTTTTGACTGCATCGCTGTTGATATTCCGGAAGTTTTTCAGGACGATATCGGGACGGCAGTGGAGACCTTGCCGTATATTCAAGCCGTGGTCGCCCGCGATTTCTCGGAATCGGAATGCTGCTATGTGCCGGCAGACCCGTGCGACGCGGCTATCGAAGGTATCAGGCAGAGCTTTCAGAACCATATTCCGTATGTCTGCATCGGCCGGCCGCACCCCGAAGGTCTGCCGCGGCTCTTGCGGTCCCTGCCTGACGAGTATGCAATAAAAAAAATTGGTTTCGATATTTTTACGGCGCTCTGCCTGCAGGCCTGCGGCAACCCGAAGGCCGGCTCCGATGAAGACCTGAACGGCGGGCATTGTGCCGCGCGTTTGCGGGAACTTTCCGGAACGTATAAAAATATCCTGGCACTGGTTCATTTCCGCGCCTACGCGCGCACCGTGTATCATTTCGGCCATCGGTCTCCTCCGGCGGCGCCGACGCCGCCGGAGGTTTACAGGATCTCCACCTGGCACATCAATCCCGACCACCTCTACTTTGCGCTCGGCGAGCTGCCGTTTATCACCGGTAAATTCGAGCGCGAGCGTCAGGATCCTTTTGCCGCCAGGCCTGTCGACGTGGTTACTGAAATCAAAAATCTTTTCCGCGAGACGCGTGACAGCTATTACGACGACAAGGATACTATCGCCTCGCTCTCGCCCGTGCGCATCCAGGCCGCCCTGACGTTCCTGCGGAACCTCACGGTCCAGTCGGGCTGGCTTATCCCGTCGCTGTTCGACATCATCGAGGCGGCCAGGGGGGTGGGCGGCAACGCCTACGCGCTGCGCATCCTGAAAAACGCGCGGTACTACCCGTATCTGCCGTTTGAGCTCGGCGTACCGCTTATGGGTGCCGGCATTGACCGGATAACCCTGCCGGAAAGCGGTGAAACGGTCAAGGCAATCAACCTGTTCCGCGACACGGAACTGCAATGGCGCACCATTTCCATCAGGCCCGACCCGTCGCTCGAACGCAGGAAAAAATACCGCTACGCCTGGAACCCGACGGGAATGTGCTCCCATGTGCCGGAAGACGCGACCATCGAGCGGTTCAACACGCATGTGCGGGCAAAAACGCTCAAAACCCTGATCGAGGAATTCGCGAAGTACGAAAAATTCACCACCTCGGTCAAGGATGGCATTGACATACGTGAAACTCTGCGCAACTGGCACACCGGGCATATTTACGTAAAAGAGATCCCGCCGTCACGCGGCAGGCTCGACACCGTGATCATCATCTTTGACGTCAACCACGATGCCGACTACCCGCACCATACCACCTGGTATGCCGAACACGGCGAAGAGTCAACCCTGACCTTCTACGCCACCGACCCGTTCGCCGATCTCATCGGGCCCGGCATCGCGCGCTGCCGCTACGGCGGGCTGTCGCTCCTGTTCCCGCCCCGGCCCGTGCCGAACATTTTCGAACTGACCGAAAGTTCATCCGCCGTAAAGGCCTATACGGCGGATTTCCCGAACCTTGCCGCCCGCCTCGCTTATGGCGCACTGCTTTTCAGCGCCGAGCGGGTCGTGGCGTATGTGGCTGACCGCAAGCCCGGCGTGTATCTCCGCACCCTGGCTTCACGGCTCAAAAAACACCTCGTCTGGACCCCGCTCGCCTCGTTCTCAAACGAGACGATCAGGGCGCTCCGGAAGTTTCATATTCTCAACGGTAAAGAGGTACGGAGCTGGGCCGCGAGGTTTATCGGGGAGGATTAGCCTTTTTTTACAACTGATTGCAGGCGCCTGACATGCATTGACAGGAGGCAGATATCGTCTTTCACCTCGCCCGTGCCGTAAAAACGGCGGACTTCAAGTAAAATCTCCTCAAACATCGCTTCCGGGCCCAGAACGCACTTTTCCCTCGTCAGATCCTGCAGCCGGTTTCTGCCGAATATTCTGCCCTCGCCGTTCATGACCTCGTAAAGACCGTCGGTAAAACAGAACACGATATCATTTTCCGCTATCTTGATCAGGTTGGTCGAATATTTGTAATCTTTCAGCAGGCCTAATGCAGGCGCTTTTTTCCGCTGCTTCCCCCCATTGAGCTGGGTAACGACCCTCTGGTTTGACCAGATGACCATGGGATCGGGATGGCCCGCGTTGGTATAGCGCACCACCCCTTCCCTGATATCTGCCACCATATAAAAAGCCGTGACGAATATTCCGTACTCATACTGCTTCATGGCCCTGGCTAATCCCGCATTCAGATTTTTCATGAATGTTCCGGGATCTCCTGCGACGGGCGTGACTTGCTCCATGAGCCCGCGCAGAAAAGCTGCAAGGAGCGAGGCGCGCATCCCGTGCCCCATGACGTCGC
>CAISVC010000088.1 GCA_903888815.1 uncultured Fibrobacterota bacterium | reverse complement strand
GGCAAAGATATGGTTGCCGGAAGTGAGGATATTGATGCCGTCGTCCAGCAGTTCACGGGCCGTGCTAGAAGTCAGACCGAAGCCGCCGGCCACATTCTCGCCGTTGCCGATAATGAGTTCCAGCTTGTACTGCTTGAGCAAACCGCGCAGGTACTGATGGACGACCTGCCGCCCCGGCCTGCCGATAATATCACCGATGGCTAATATTTTCATTTTATTATATTTTTCTCTCCCTTGAGGGGATTGTATTTAAATCTCCCTTAGTCCCTCTTTATGAAAGAGGGAAACTCACCCTCTCCCTTTCGTAAAGGGAGATAAGAGAAGGATTTTTAACGCCCTCCGCCCCTGGATTCCCGCTTTCCCCTTCGATAGGCTCAGGGCAGGCTGACGAAGAAGAGAAGACGGATTGCTTCGTCGCTACACTCCTCGCAATGACAGCCTACTTTATTTGGCGTAGTCAACCGCGCGGGTTTCCCGGAGCACGGTCACCTTTATCTGGCCCGGATAGTCCAGGGTCTCCTCGATCTTTTTTACGATATCCCGCGCCAGTCTCATAGCGCCCAGATCATCGATGGCTTCCGGCTTGACCAGGATGCGCACCTCGCGGCCGGCCTGGATGGCATAGGATTTTTCAACGCCTTTGAAGCTGTCGGCGATATCCTCCAGCGCCTTGAGCCGTTTCAGGTAGTTTTCCAGCGATTCGCGGCGGGCGCCGGGGCGGGCGCTGCTGATAGCGTCAGCGGCCGAGGTGATATAGCCCCACATGCTGGTATCGCTGGTCTCCATATGGTGCTCGGCGACGCCTTTAAGGACCTCGGGCGATTTTTCCCACTGTTTAACGAGGTCGGCGCCGATGGCAGCATGGGTGCCTTCCACCTCGCGGTCGACGGCTTTGCCGATATCGTGCAACAGGCCGGCTTTCTTGGCGATATTGACGTTGGCGCCAATCTCGGAGGCAATCATGCCGGCCAGATAGGCAACCTCGGTGCTGTGGTCGAGGGCATTCTGGCCATAGCTGGTGCGGAATTTAAGGCGGCCCAGCAGCTTAATCAACTCCGGGTGCAGCTGCACGCCCAATTGCTGGGCGGCCTGCTCGCCGGCTTTCTGTATTTCCTCTTCTACTTCGGTCTTGGCCCGGGCAGTTATTTCTTCAATGCGCGCCGGGTGTATGCGGCCATCGAGAACGAGGCGGTTCAAGGCGACGCGGGCGATTTCCCGGCGGACAGGGTCGAAGCTGGATATCGTTACCGCTTCTGGAGTATCATCGATGATAAGGTCGACCCCGGTGGCCTGTTCCAGTGCTCTGATATTGCGCCCTTCACGGCCGATGAGCCTGCCTTTCATCTCATCATTAGGAATGGGGACGACCGAGACCGTGGTCTCCGCCACGATTTCAGAAGCGCTGCGTTGTATGGCCAGCGCCAGGATTTCCTGGGCTTTCATGGCGGATTCTTCTTTTAGCTTGATTTCCCACTGGTGGAGTCGCCGTGAAGATTCATGCTGTATCTCAACCTCCATGGCATCCAGCAGAGTCTGCCTGGCTTCCGCGCTGGACATGCCGGAAACAAGCTCCATCTGCTTTAGCTGCTTGTCCTTAAGCTCTACTGCCTGAGCGCGGACGGATTCAATTTCCTTTTCTTTGTTGATAAGATTGCGGTCGCGCTGTTCAACGCTCTCCAGTTTGCGGTCGAGGGTTTCTGATTTTTGATTCAAGCGGTTTTCCTGCCGTTGCACCTCAGTGCGCCGCTCGCGGTAATCATTATCGGCGGCAGTTTTAATGCGCTTGGATTCATCCTGCGCTTGTTGCAGGACATCCTTCGCTTCATTTCTGGCTTCAGCTACCATTTTAGCCGCTTTTCTCTCGGCGAAGCGTATCTGGCGATTGAAAATCACACGGCGGGAAAGGAAGGC
>CAISVC010000087.1 GCA_903888815.1 uncultured Fibrobacterota bacterium | reverse complement strand
TTTTTCCTGTTCGGACCACGACAGACGGGCAAGACTACGCTCGTGAATTCGCAATATCCGAATGCGTGGTATGTGAACCTTCTTCATGAGGAAACTTTCTTTCATTATACTGCGGAACCGGGTCTTTTCCGGAGGCAGGCACAAGAACAGATTTCCCGGCACGGCGTTACAACAATAATTATTGATGAGGTTCAGCGAATTCCGGAGCTGCTTAATGATGTCCAGGCCGTCATTGATGATTTCCGGGAAGTCAGGTTTGTATTAACAGGATCCAGCGCCAGGAAGCTCAAACGAAAAGGGGTGAATCTTCTGGCAGGTCGGGCTGTCGAACGAAGGTTATTCCCTTACGTTTATGATGAGCTGACAGGTGGCTTCTCCCTTGAAACCGTGCTGCGATTCGGCACGCTGCCAGGCATCTACGGAAGGGATCAGGATACCATGCGGGATCTATTGACTGCGTATGTCAACACCTACCTGCGCGAAGAAATCCGCCAGGAAGGGCTGGTGCGCAGTCTCGGGGCATTTTCACGATTTTTAGATATTGCAGCAAGCCAGAATAGCGAAATGGTGAGTTTTTCCGATATGGCGCGGGAATGCAGCATATCCTCGCACACGATAAGATCGCATTATGACGTTCTTGAAGATACAATGATAGCATTTCCTCTGTATCCTTGGACAAGAAGCGAACGCAAAAGGTTGGTCGCTCATCCGAGGTATTACTTTTTTGACCTCGGCGTCGTCAACGCATTAAACCATCGATTGAGCGCCGAACTCGACCCGGCTGTAAAGGGGCGGCTTTTCGAGGCCCTTGTTATTCTGGAAGTCTACCGTCATCTGCATTATTCGCGCAGCGAAACCCGTCTTTTTTTCTGGCGGACCGGCGGGGGCGCAGAAGTCGACCTGGTCATCGAAAAACACGGACGACTTATTGCGGCCTGCGAGATAAAATCCTCCCGCGTGATCGATGGCCGCGACCTTTCCGGATTGAAATCATTCAGGAGTGACAACCCGGACACCCCCTGCTTCCTTGCATGTACGGCCGACCTTCCTTACGAAAAAGATGGCGTCCGTGTGCTGCCGTGGAAAACGTGTGTAAATGAATTGATCGCACGATTCTGAAAAAACTTGCCTTATACCATCAGGAGCTGAGCGGTCTGGAAAAATCCTCCAAAATCTTCGTCGCCGGCCACAACGGCCTTGTTGGTTCTGCGCTTGTGTGAAAACTTATTGAGAAAGGTAATTAAACGAAAAAAGGCCGTTTCGCGGGATCGAGGTTTTTAAGGAATTCTTCAAGTCGTATAACTGTAAATAAATCAAATTATTATACAAACATCACCTTTGCTTGCAGGCTGTGCGGCCCGGCAAGATATGCAAAATAGATATTGCATATCTATTTTGCATTGAGCTATATTTCCTGTATGATACTTCGCGCAATCACGCCAGTGCTCAGGCAACTCGCAGAGAAAATGCCGGTAGTTTCATTGACCGGACCCAGGCAATCTGGAAAATCAACTCTTGCCCGGGCCGTATTCGATAATTTTGCTTATGTCAATTTGGAAGACCTGGAAAAACGCGCATTTGCGATCGAAGACCCCAAAGGGTTCCTGACGGAACACGCATTTCCTCTCATCATTGACGAGGCGCAATACGCTCCCGGGCTCTTTTCGTATATTCAGGTGCTCTGTGATAAAAAAGACGCAAACGGTATGTTCATACTCACCGGATCGCAGGACTTTCTGCTGTCCAGCAGCATTGCCCAGAGCCTTGCCGGACGTGTGGCGCAGCTTCATCTGCTCCCCTTCTCGATCCAGGAACTATCGGTATCCCCGTACAGGGAACATCAATGGGAGAACTACCTGTACAAGGGGTTCTATCCCAGAATTTATGATAAGAACCTTGATCCTACCCGATGGTACTCCGATTATGTTAAGACATACCTTGAGCGCGATATTCGAGACATTACCCATGTCGGCGATATCCGCACCTTTCATCAATTCCTGATGCTTTGTGCCGGCCGGACCGGCCAGATCATGAATTTTTCTTCACTTGGCAACGATATCGGTGTCAGTTACCAGACGATCAAGCGATGGGTCTCGGTATTGGAGGCTACCAATATCGTAGTCCTGCTGCAGCCATATTATAAAAATTTCAGCAAAAGGCTGGTCAAGTCGCCGAAATTGTACTTCAATGATCCCGGACTGGCCTCATTCCTTCTTAATATCAAAGCGCCTTCGGACCTGCAATCTCATTATGCACGAGGGGCGCTGTTTGAGAATCTCATCATCAGTGAGGTCGCCAAATCGTTCTACAATTCCGGAAGCGAACCTCCGATCTATTTCTGGAGAGATGGATCAGGAACCGAAATAGATTTGCTCGTTGAACGCAGGAACAGGATTTATCCGGTTGAAATCAAAGCGGGAAAAACCTTTTCGTCAGACTCTTTGGAAGGAATAAACGCCTTCTGTTCGTTTTCCGATACTGATCCGGAGAACGCGACGCTCGTATATGGGGGCGAGGAACGACAACATCGGGATAAAATTGCCATTCTGCCCTGGTCGCGAATATCCGAATCGGCTTTTAACCACACTTGAACTGCTCTCCCAAAGTGATGGAATAATCCTTGCAGCTCTGTCTTCAATCTAGAAATAACCCGGTTTATTGCAGAGAATTATCTATGCAAAAATCTTCCAAAATCTTTGTCGCCGGACACAATGGACTTGCCGGTTCCGCGCTCGTCCGCCGGCTGAATAAAAACGGATTTAACAACCTGGTGTTAAGGACCCGCGCCGAGCTCGACCTGACCAACCAACAGACCGTTGAACGGTTTTTCATTAAAGATGAACTGGAATAGGTATTCCCAAAATATGATTTGAGTTTTATAAAGTCATATTTTATATTTCTCATATATGAACTATATCCACCGGATGATCGAATCACAAATTTCCGCCGCCGCGCGCGGTTTTCCGGCCATTCTTCTTACCGGACCGCGAAGGTCCGGAAAAACCACGGTGCTCAGGAAGCTCTTCCGGAAAGCGTCATATTACCTCCTCGAAGATCCCGACATCATCGCCCGGATTCGTTCCGATCCGCGCGGGTTTCTTTACGACGTAAAGACCCCTGCAATATTCGATGAGATACAGAATGTCCCGGAGCTGCTCAATTATATCCGTTCCCGCATCGATGCGCATCCGTCAAAAAAGGGGCAGTGGATAATAACAGGCTCTCAGGATGCGCCGTTGATGAAAGGCGTCAGCGAATCAATGGCCGGCCGCGTGGCTGTTTTTCAACTGTTTCCGCTTTCAGTGGAGGAAACGCCGAAAGCGTCATTGCTTAAAGGGGGATTTCCCGAAGTGCTCGGCAAACCGGCGCTCTCTTCAGTATGGTTCCGGTCATATATTCAGACCTATCTGGAGCGCGATGTGCGCGCGATCGCGGCAATTCATGATCTGGCCGTATTTCGCCGTTTTATGATGATTCTTGCAAGCCGTTGCGGCCAACTGCTCAATCGTACCGATATTGCCGCACCCTTAGGCGTCTCGGTGCCTACGGTTGGGGCCTGGTTGAGTATTCTCGAAACGACAAATCAGATCCTTCTGGTTCCTCCCTACTATGAGAATTTCGGGAAACGGCTTATAAAATCGCCCAAAATTTACTTTGTTGATTCGGGACTCCTTTGCCATCTTTTAGGAATCGACAATGAGACCGCTTTAAAAAAGTCGCCATTTTCAGGACACCTCTTCGAAGGATATGCAGCATCTGAAATCGTAAAGCATCAAATTAACCGGGGGAAGGAGAAACAGCTTTATTATTTTCGCGACCAACAGGGTCTTGAAATCGATTTCATAATTCCTTCCTCGGACCGCCGCCTTGTTTTAGCTGAAGCAAAAGCATCAAAAACGGCCCTCCCGGCGATGGCTGACCCGATCAAAAGATTCATGCGGAATGTTGAAAAAGATAAACTATCGGCATTTGTAATTTATCAACCCGATCATCTGTCGGAGAAGGAAACGGTCCTTGTTCCTGATGTTAAAGCCGTTTCACTACGGATGTTTTTGGAAAAAACGTAGTATACTGCCGGGATGAAATAAATCACCTCACTAATAATAGATGGCCTGGTCCCATGGAAAAATCCTCCAAAATCTTCGTCGCCGGCCACAACGGCCTTGTTGGTTCAGCGCTGGTGCGGTATCGTGAAGAATGCTAGCGGGAGTAGGAACGGTTGCCGGTTGACCGTTGTCCGTTTGATTTGATGACGAAACCTCTGTAATATGGTCCGTTCAGTCCTGTCCTGAAGATCAACAGTTTACCGATTTTTTACGATATTAGTTGCGCTAAGTTATCAAATATGCTAATTTAATGCCATGAAATTTGAGGAACTCCTTCGGAAATTCCAGGAACTGCCGGTAATTGATACGGAAAATCTCTTTGCGGGAAACGAGAATAACGGGCCTGTCAAGGTCCAGATCAGCCGGTGGGCGAAAGCGGGCAGACTTATTCAGCTCAAACGCGGCTATTATCTTTTATCCGGAGAATACCGCAAGTTCGAGCCGTTCGGACCGCATATCGCGGCACTCCTTGTGGCCCCCTCCTATGTGAGCTGCGAGAAAGCGCTCGAATTTCACGGCCTGATTCCGGAAAGAGTCGGCGTATATACTTCGGTTACGACAAAGCGTCAGGCGCGGTTCTCTTCTAAAGAGGGAACCTTCGAATATCGTCACCTCAAACCATCGCTTTTCTGGGGGTACAGCTCCGTCTCGTTTGAAAAGCAGACCGGTTTTATGGCCCTGCCCGAAAAAGCGCTGCTGGATTTTTTTTATTTCAAACGGATCCACGCCACGTCAGCGTACATCGAAGAACTGCGCCTGCAGAATACGGAAGTGATCAATACGGAGAAACTGCGCGAATTCGCCGCGCGGTTCCACAAGCCCGGAATGGTTGCACTTGCGCAACACCTTATCCATCTGATCCAGACAGAATCGGGCGAGACTAAAACCCTATGAAAGACTATTGCCTCGAACTTGCCTCAAAGAAAAACAACAGCACCGATAAGGTCAACATAATGCGTGAATACCTGCAGGCATATGCCTTGAAAGTATTTCACGACAGGGGATTGTTCCGGTCCACTGCGTTCGTCGGGGGAACCGCGCTGAGGTTTTTATACGGCCTGCCCCGGTTTTCGGAGGACCTTGATTTCTCGACGGTCCGGCCCGATAACCGGTTCCCTTTTTCAGAGATAATGACCATGCTGCGGGATGAATTTCTGCTGGCAGGATACGATGCGGTCGTTTCCTATAACGATACCAGAACCGTGTGGAACGCGTATGTGAAATTCGAAGGGCTCATGAAAGAAGCCGGAATTACACCGCTCGCGCACCAGCGGCTCTCGATAAAAATCGAAATCGATACGAAACCTCCGGACGGAGCGGCGCTTGCAACGGAAATCGTGAATAAATATTTTCCGATCTCGTTTCTTTCATATGATATCCCGTCGCTTTTTGCAGGAAAACTTCATGCACTCCTTTGCAGAAAATATATAAAAGGAAGGGACATTTTCGATATAGGATGGTATCTCTCGAAGTGGAACGACCTGACCCCCAATATCGTCCTGCTTCAAAATGCCCTTTCGCAAACCGGATGGGGAAAAGAGCGTATTTCCGTTGAAAACTGGCGAAACATTATCGCGGAGGCAGTCAATACCGCGGACTGGGAAAAAATCGAGGCCGATGTCAGGAATTTTCTTGAACGGCCTGCGGACCTCAGCGTCTTTTCAAAAGAGACGATGGTGCGGCTGCTGGGAGCTCCCCGCCCCAAGTGACGGGGTTATTTAGAGAAATAAACGGAAGAAGGATGTGCTATCATGAAAAAATCCTCCAAAATCTTCGTCGCCGGCCACAACGGCCTTGTGGGTTCTGCGCTCATGCGCACGCTGAAGGAAAAGGGCTTCGCTAATCTGGTATACAGGTCCAGATGAACGTCATAAACGAGTCGTGGCGGTCAGGCGTGAAAAAACTGCTGTTCCTCGGTTCTTCGTGCATCTATCCCAAATACGCTCCCCAGCCCATGCGCGAGGACAGCCTGCATTTTCTTGTAGAATAGCTATGAGGATAATGGTATTTTATTAAAAAATACATATATTATGCTTTAACGACATAATGTTAATGAAGCATAATACTGAAAGGATACCGGCCTTGAAATTAGGCTTTTTAAACAGAGAAAAAGAAATAGTCAGATTGAAGAAGGTCTTGGACTCAAACGACCCTGCTTTTGTTGTGGTGTATGGCAGACGGCGAATTGGGAAATCAACGCTCTTACAGAAAATTATCAGTGATAAAGATGTTTATTATTGCGCAGACCAGCGGAATTCATCGCTTCAGATAGTCGGTTTAGCGGAAGAAATATCACGGATTATTCCGGGATTCGCCGATGCGGAGTATCCATCGTGGAAGGCGCTGCTTGCGTCGATAAATTCAAGGGCCAAGCACGAGTTTAACTCGACCATTATCAAATCTTATTGACCTTGGATACATAAAAAGAGAATTGCCTTTCGGCGAAAATATCAAATCAACAAAGCGCACGTTATATAAAATTAATGATCAATTCTTATTGTTCTGGTATAAATTTGTTCAACAGAACAAATCATTACTTGAAAGGAATCTTATTGATGAAGTGTATAGTGAATTTGAAAAGAAATTTTCTTTACATATCTCGGAAGTATGGGAAGATCTGGCAAGAGAATCGACAGCCAGATTGAATATCGGCGGAATATCATGGAAACCCGCACAACGGTGGTGGGGCAATGGTAACGATGGAAA
>CAISVC010000086.1 GCA_903888815.1 uncultured Fibrobacterota bacterium | reverse complement strand
TGTTTTTTTGGCAATCCAGAGTATCCCTTTTATTCCTTTTTTCTTCCTTTGATATTTTGAAAACTTTAGATATAATTGTGGCGGTTTTTCACTCACGGTGAACGGAAGGGGATCATGATAGAACCTGTTGCCACGGGAAATGCGTAAAGCAGTCTTTCCATACGCCGGGGTTCTACCGTCTGTTTTCCGCATGGCATAGGGCGATGGTACTGTACAGGAGAAAAAAGCAAAATGAATTTTTCAGAACTTAACCTTAATGAAAACCTCATGCGGGGCATCGAGGATGCCGGCTTTACGGAGTGCCTGCCGGTGCAGGAGCGCACCTACGTGCACACGCTCAAAAGCCGGGACGTCATGGTGCAATCGCAGACCGGCTCAGGAAAAACAGCAGCGTTCCTGGTATCGATATTCCAGCTCTTCAGCCAGGACAGCTACAAAAACCCGAAGCGGGCACTCATCATCGCGCCAACCAGGGAACTCGCCATCCAGATCGAGGATGAGGCAAAAATCCTCGGTGCGCACCTGCCCTACCGGACCGGCTGTTTCTACGGCGGGGTGGGATACGACCGGCAGGAGCATCTCCTGCAGAAGGGGGTTGACATCATCGTCGGCACACCAGGGCGGCTCATCGACTTTAACCAGTCGCGAAAACTCAAGTTCGACGATATCGGCATGCTCATCATTGACGAGGCCGACCGGCTCTTCGACATGGGGTTTCTCCCCGACATCCGGCGGATGGTAAAAAAGATGCCTGACGTCAGTCACCGCCAGACCATGCTTTTCAGCGCAACGCTCACCGGCCGGGTGCGGGAACTGGCAATGGAGTATATGAACGACCCGGTCGAGATCGAGGTTGCGCCGGAGCAGGTAACCGTCGATTCTGTCACGCAGGAGCTCTACCACGTCGGCAGGGACGAGAAGCTGAGCCTGCTCCTCGGCCTGCTGAGGAAGGAGAGCCCGTCCAGCGCGCTTATCTTCACCAACATGAAGAGCACGGCCATCAGGGTGGCTCAGCGGCTGGCGCACAACGGCTTCGGTTGCGAGTACATCATCGGCGACCTCCCCCAGCAGAAGCGGCTGACGATCATCAATGCGATGAAATCCGGGAAAATACGCTTTCTCGTCGCCACCGACGTCGCTGCGCGCGGCTTGCACATCAATGACCTCGATCTCGTCGTGAACTACGACCTCCCGGCGGACCCGGAGGCGTACGTCCACCGGATCGGCCGCACCGCCCGTGTCGGTAAGAAAGGAAAAGCCATAACCCTGGTCTGTGAGCGCTACGTGTACGGCCTGGAAGCGATCGAGTCGCTTATCAATATCAAAATCCCGGTTGCATTTGCTGAAGAGGCAGAATATGCCGATGATAAATCACGAGGCATGCGCTTCCACGAGGAGAAACGGGGACGAGGCCCGGAGAAGAGAACTGATCGCGGCGGAAAACCAAGGTATGCCGAAAGGGAGAAGCGCCCGGAAAGGCCAAGACACGCCGAGAGGCCCCAACATGCCGGGAAAACGGGGCAAACGGAGAAACCGCGTCACCTCGAACGGCCGAAACACGCTGAAAAACCCCTGGTCGGGCGGGAACACGCTGTAGCGGCCGTACCCGGAGAGGCCGATACAAGAAAGAGAAAAATGATAAAGCCC
>CAISVC010000085.1 GCA_903888815.1 uncultured Fibrobacterota bacterium | reverse complement strand
TTCGTTTGACCCGTACCCTCAAGTCTCTGCGGAATTGAAATCTAAACATAAAAGAAGGGCAATTTTTCAGCATTTTTTTCAATTAACCCATGCTTGCGGGTGCGGGTAAAGGGTGCTCACGGCTGCAGGGGCGGTGCCCACCCGCCACCCCGTAAAGTGCCTTTAGCAAATAAAGAATTATTATTTGTTATGGCTTGATAGAAACTCACTCTCCATGACGACACCGTTTATTGACGAACTTAAAAAATCCGCGCCGCTTCTCTCGGTCGGCATCATGAGCGCCGACCTCATGCGGCTCGGCGAACAGGTGGCATTTCTCTCGGAATGCGGCGTGCGGCTGCTCCATTTCGACATCATGGACGGCTGTTTCTGTCCCCAGCTCACGGCAGGACCTTTTTTTGTCAAGGGAATAAAAACGAAGGCATTGAAGGACATCCATCTCCTGGTGGAAAACCCCGTGCGGCTCATTCCCGAATTCGCGGCAGCGGGCGCTGACCTGATCACGGTACACGCGGAATCGGGACGTCATGTGCACCGCGCGCTCCAGCTCATCGCCGAACAGAAAAATGCCAATGACCCTGACCGCCCCATCCTGCGCGGCATTGCGCTTAATCCGGGTACGCCGCTCACGGCGTTTGAACCGTTTCTGGATGAAACGGATATGGTGTTCCTTGTCGCAGTAAACCCGGGGTTCCCGAAGCAGCGGTTTATCGAAGCGACAAACGAACGTTGCCTCGTGCTGAAACGAATGCTGGCCGATGCGCGGAAAAACCCGCTTATCGGAATCGACGGCGGCGTGACGCGCGACAACATCGGCGCCGTCAGCGCGCTCGGCGCAGATATCATCGTGACCGGCAGCGCGGTGTTCGAGGGCGGCAGGATAAAAGAAAATTTTGAATCGATGCAGCAGTGCATGAACAATGTGGCTCATTAAACCTTTTAAATATTGCCGGGGCATTGGCCCTCAATGCCCCGGCAAAATAAAAAAACGATATATTAAAAGGGTACGCCTATGAAAAGCCGCTGGTCTGATCAGGAGTTGGCCGCGTTCGCGAAATCGTGCGACAAATCGGTGTCTCCTGACTTTGCGGCGCAGATCTATGCAACGCGGCTTCTGGGCAGCGAACCCGACCTCGCTCTGCACGGCGGCGGCAATACGTCGCTCAAGACGAACACGGCCGACCTGCTGGGCGAAACGCATCCGGCGCTTGTCGTCAAGGCATCCGGCGCACTAATGGGTGATGCTACCGAACGCAGTTTTATCGCGCTTGACCTTGACAAAATGAACCGGCTGCGTAAAAAATCGGACATGAGCGACGAAGCAATGGCGGAATTGTTACGTTTCGCCATGCTGCGGCCGGACCCCTTGCGGAAGCAGTTGCCCTCAATCGAAACGTTCCTGCACCTGTTTCTGCCGTATGCCTTTATCGACCATACCCATCCGTCAGCCGTTCTTGCGTTAACCAACCGGCACGATGCAGCCCACTGCCTCCGTGAAGCTTTCGGTACCCGTGTCGCCGTAATACCGTATGCAAAGGTCGGTTTCGAGTGCGGTCGGGCAAGCATGGAAGCAGTGCGGAACCGCGCGTACTGCAGCGGCCTTGTGATCATGCACCACGGCCTGGTGACATGGGGCGAAACCGCGAAAGAGGCATATCAGGCGACCATCAAGCTCGTTTCGCTCGCCGAAACCTATCTGGCAGGAAAAAAAGTCCGTACCCTGACGAAACCGGGACCTGTTTTTTCTGTACCGGAAGCCCACTTACGGTATGAAACGGTTGCTCCGATGCTGCGCGGCCTCCTGTCCCCTGCTTCCGGAAATGCCGATGCGCCTTATAAAAAGATTGTGCTCCGGCAATGTGTTGACGAGCAGATACTCGAGTTGCTTTCTGCAAAGGAAGCCATGGCAATACTGGCCACGACGCCGCTTACGCCCGACTATCTTATCCGCGTCCGCCGGCTTCCCCTGTTTATCGAATCGCCGGCCATTGATGATGCCGCTGCATTGCGCGGACAGATTACCCGCGCCCAGGAACAGTATTTCAGCGGTTACCGCTCCTATGTGAAACTTGAAATCAACGACAGCGACATTTTTCCGAAAATCCTTTGTTTGCCCGGCATCGGCTGTATCTGCGCTGGCGAAACGGTCGGCGATGCGGACATGGCCGCAGACATCATGGCCCAGGCATTATCGGTCAAACAGACGATTTTTGAGACCGGCGGTGATTACGCCGGCCTTTCTGATGACCACTGCCTTGATATGGAGTTCCGCTCATACCAGCGTGCAAAACTGAAAACGCCTGTCCACGGAAATCCGCTTGCCGGATCAATCGTCCTTGTTACCGGTGCTGCGGGCGCCATCGGCAGCGGGGTCTGTTCAGCGCTGCTGGAGGCAGGGTGCCATGTCGCCGTGTCGGACCTTGCCGGCAATGCGCTTGATGCGGCTGTCAAGGAGCTGGAGAGCCGCTTCGGCGCCGGCCGCGTTCTAAGCGTGAGCATAGACGTCACGGACCCGGTTTCGGTCGAAAAGGGCTTTTCATCCATAGCCGCCCGGTTCGGCGGGCTCGATGGGGTTGTCGTGAACGCCGGCATTGCCCACGTATCAGTGCTTGCGGACATGGAGATTGAAGCTTTCAGAAAGATCGAGAAGGTCAATATCGAAGGGACGCTTCT
>CAISVC010000084.1 GCA_903888815.1 uncultured Fibrobacterota bacterium | reverse complement strand
GAAATACCTTCGGGTTTGTTGCCCTGTTTCCCGCCGCCGGAACTGAGGGTGTCAAGCTTGCGGACGATTCCCTGAGCGATTGACGCAAGCTGCTGTGCCTGCTGCTGCGGAAGCTGCCGCGCGGCGACCTGCAGATAGACGCCGAGCGCCTCTTCGATTATTCCTTTTTCCTCGTTCGATAATGCCATGCGACAACACTCCTGTGGAAATGTGGAAATAATGAAGGAAAATACTATTTTTAATTGTATAATCCTACGGCAAATAGTGAGACGAGGAGGGCTTACTGCACAGCGTCATTTTCATATGCACCGGCAACCAGTGCCGCAGCCCCATGGCCGAAGGCATTCTCAAGGCCAGATTACATGATCTGGGCCGGAACGGGATTTCGGTCTCGTCCATGGGGATCCATGCGCCGGAGGGCTGCAGGGCTTCACCGAATGCGGTCGCCGTATGCGCGGAGCATACAATAGACCTGGCAGGCCACCGGTCCCGGCAGCTTGCGTATGATGAATTGAAAACAGCCGACTTCATATTCGTCATGGAACACTTCCAGCGTGAGTATCTCAGCACGTTCGTTCCCCGGGCGTCGGACCGTACCTTTCTCCTCGCGGCATGGCCCGGCACGGAGAACGGCCGCCGCAGCATTCCTGACCCCGTCGGAGGGACGGCGGACGAATACCGGAAAATATTCGGACTGATCGCCGGTCATATCGAACGCATTCTGCCGTTCATCCTTGCCGAACTGTCCTGACCGCCGGGCAACAGCGCCATGAAACCAGCCGCCTGCCTCCTCAACGTTGACAACAGGATATCGGTCGGCGGTGTTTTGATCGGCGACATGATCGGCGCTTCAGGCAGGCGCCATCTGTGGGAGGAGCGGCGCGGGAACGTCGTCGACGTCGTCGTTATTCACCATACGAGCGCCGCAGCGCTGAAGCCCGCCAGGCCTTTCAGCAGAGGCCTTATTCTGAAGATTTTCTGCGATTACGGCGTGTCAAGCCACTATCTGATCGGCCGGCGGGGCGGCATCGACCTCCTGGTGCCCGAGGGGATGAAGGCGTGGCATGCCGGGGGGAGCATCATGCCCGAGCCTGACAACCGGCAGGCGGTCAATGAATTTTCGATCGGGATTGAGCTCGCGGCCACGCCGGCTTCCGGATTTACGGCGTCGCAATACCGCAGCCTGTCGCGGCTTTGCGCCGACATGGAGCGGCGGCATAATAAGCGGTTTGCCTATGTCGGCCATGATCAGATTGCGGGTGAGCGTGCGGTGGCGCTGGGTTTGCGCAAGGAGAAGAAGGCTGACCCCGGCAGGCTGTTCGACTGGAGCCGTTTCCTCGGACAGCTTGAAAGAGACCGTTTATCAACTGTCGGATAGAACAGATGCTGCTGCGAAACTTCACGCTTTTGGCAGACCGGAAACGGTTAGTACGATGCATCGTGGTTGCGGCCGCGATAGCCGCCGTCTATCTTCCTACCCGGCTGTGTCTCCTGCTTTTTTACGAACCTTCGGGCAGCGATATCTATCTTTACGCCCGGTATGCCTACATTCACCGGCTTGCGGCTGAAAGCCGCGTTTCGTTTCATGAACTGTACCGCGCCATAGGCCTCAACGAAGTCCGCGATAAAGGCCCCCTTACCCCCGCTTCATTTTGTTTGACCGTGGTGGCGTATCCGCCGCTTGCGGTCGCTTTCATGAATATTCCGGCATTTCTCGCGCGCGGCGGCAAATCAATCAACAGCATACCGTATCATGTATTTAAGGCGCGCTATCAGAGGGCTTACCGCGGGCTCTGTATGATGGTTGAAATGATGTCAGTGTTGATCGTGAGCTTATTGATATGTATCGTTTATAAAGAGGAGCGGGTAACCGGTACCCTGGTGCGGATGGGTGTTTTATGCATCGCCGGGTTATGCATGCCGGATCTCCTTTTTAACCGGCTTGATGCGGTTCTTGGAGCGCTTCTGGCGGTATCGCTTGCGGCACTGCTGAGGCGGCGGCGGCTTTTGTCTTTCTTTCTTTTCGCGCTTGCGGTCAATTTTAAAGTGATTCCTGTTTTTTTACTGCCGGTATGGGTGCTTGGCTCGTTCGAGGCATCGGATTTCCGGCAGCTTGATCCGGGGAAACGTAGTGCCCGCCTGCTCCGGATGAGCGTAGCCAACGGGCTCATTATATGCGGGATGATTGCGGGCATATTTATATTTTTTTATTACACCGAGGGGAAAGGAGTCATGGATTTCCTTGCCTTTCATTTTGATCGCGGCATTCATATCGAATCAATCTGGGGCACCATAGTGCTTTGTGCGGCTCGTTTATTCGGAATGCCGTTTCAGATCGTCTACGGCTACGGAGCGGTCAACGTGGTTACACCTTGTACCCGTTTCATGCCGGCGCTGTCGTTACTGGTGCTCGGCGCTCTATTACTCGCGATGACGATCGTGCTTTTCAACCGCTGCGCGGAGAAACTGCGCCGGGAAAACGAAGGGGAATCCTCTTGTATGGGGCACCGATCGGTTATCGAGGCTTCGCTTCTTTACTTGTTCATCGTTTTTTCTTTTTCAAAAATATTCTCTCCGCAGTACCTGCTGGTGCTGGTGCCGCTCGTGGCTATGGCGCCGCTTGCCGGAAAAAGCGGCCTCGTTTTTTCTTTTGTGTTTGCAGCCCTCTGTTTCATGTCGACGCTTATCTTCCCCTGCTACTATTTTACCGATGTCGTGGAAGGACCTTCCTCGTTCGGTCTTTTCCTGCTTTGCATCCGTACGCTGCTGCTTCTCGGGATGACCGGATTTCTTCTGGCGCGGGCTACTTTTTCGCGGCCGGGTCCGTCAAACTTGCTTTTGTAAAGTACTGCCTGGCCTTTGCGGTATCGTTCAGGGAGGCGTAGGTCACGCCCGTGTTGAAGCAGGTCATCCTGTCCTTCGGATTCAAAGCAAGCGCTTTTTCGTACCAGTAAAGCGCGACGGAATAATTCCCGAGCATATGGTTCGCCGCGCCGAAATTTGCGCAGGAAAGGGCGACATTCGTGTTGATGTCAAGCGCTTTTTGATAGTATTCCGCGGCAGTCGCAAAATCTCCTTTTTCAAAGTAGATGGTCCCGATATTATTGATCGTTCCGATGGACTTCGGATCGATGGCGAGTGCCTTGTGGTAGGCCTCTAACGCCTTGTCCGTCTGGCCGGCCGTATGATAGGTGATGCCGAGTTCGTACCATGTGTCGCTGTAGCGGGGATAGATAGCGAGGCCTTGACGGTATTCGGCGACAGCCTGCGCCAGGAGCGCGCGTTTTTTTCCCGGATCGCGTTCGTTTTCGCCTGCCAGGAGAAACTCGTGTCCCAGAAAAATGCGGGCCCGGGCGTTGTTGGGAACCTTTGCTATGTCACGGGTGAATAACGTAACGTTGTTTTTCCAGTCAGTATTGCGGTTGATCGTAATAAAAGCATGGAGGGATATGGTCGCGGCAATCAAGGCGGCGAGCAGCGCCCGGCGGCGGAATAATCCGGTCCTTGCAAGCAGCATTACCGCGGCAATGCAGAATCCGAGCGACGGGGTGAACAGCAGCCTTTCTCCAAGGGTAACGCTGATTGTCAGTATCAGGTTTGTTGACAGAGCAAACGTCAGGAGGAAGAAGAAAATCCCGAAAGCAACAGGCGATTTTCTCCGTATTCCGGCGATTCCGGCAATCAGTATGCCGAGACAGGCAATGAGGGAAGCCGCGGCTTTCGGATCGGCCCAGGTGGTAATCGGGATCTGGTTGTAGGAATAGTCCCAGGACAGCGGATAGGGAACGATCAGAAGCCGCAGGTATTTCCCGAGAATCAGGAACGCTGTTGCGAGCCGTTCGTTACACGTATGGGCGGCCAGCAGGGTGTTATTGATGATATCCAGCGACTGGTCGAACATGGAATGGTCGAGGATCATGGTGCGGAGGGCCAGATAGATAAGAGCGATACCGCAGAACGGCAGCGTCAGCAATGCGTTTTTTTTCAGGGATATCGGGCGGAAAGTATACAGCGCGAGCGGAATTATTCCCGGAAAAGTCAGCGCGTGTTCCTTGGAGAGCAGGCAGCACAGATAGCAGAAGAGGCCCGCAATGAAAAACAGGATATTTTTTTTATCATAGTAAACAACGGTTGCATACAGCGCTGAAACCGCGAATAAAAAGGCTAATAGTTCATCCAGACCTTTAATGTTTGCAACGGCTTCCGTATGGATCGGATGCGCAGTGAAGAGAAGGGCGATAAGGAAAGGGGCCGTCAGGGAATGACCGTTGAAGAGGCGGCACAGAAGAAAGAAAAGAACGCAACAGCACAGCGAATAGAAAAGCGTATTGAAGAAATGATTCATGTGGGGGTTGTTGCCGTACAGCGTATGTTCAATCGCAAAGCAGATGAGCAGCATGGGACGATAGATCCAGTCGTTATTGCGGCTGTATCCGTAGAAACTTCCTTTGGATAGAATCTCCGGAATTCCGCTCATCCCTTTCTGAACGAGAGAGTTTTCCGTGTAGTAAAGAGAATCGTCCAGCACGTAGTCGTTCGGGACGGTATTTTTATAGAGCAGGAACGAGAAAAAGAAGAGCGCAAGCGCGAGCAGCCCGGGGCTGTTTTTACGGGTAAAGTATCGTCCGGACATAGTATATCCATCGGTCAAGTGTGTTCGTCATGCCGTCAGGTACGTGCATGCAAAAACCCGAAACGGCTGCTACCGCTTCCCGGCCGAATCAAGGCGGACGGCGGTCGCGAAACATTTCACGGCCGTTGCGGTGTCTTTCATTAACGTGTAAAGTTTGCCCATTCTCCGGTAGGCGGTTATATTCTGCGGGTCAAGGCGGAGAACTTTTTCGTAGCACTCGAGCGATGCGCCGTAGTTTTTAAGGGCGTAGTCAACCGCGCCTATGTTCGAATAGGCCGTGACATCCTGCGTATCGGCCGCTGCGGCTTTTTGAAAATAGCGTGCCGCGCTGTCATAGGCTCCCTTTGTAAAGTACATCACCCCGATATTATTGAGCGCTTCCGCGTGCTTCGGCCGCAGTGCGATGACCCTCAGGTATGATTCGAGCGCTCTCTCTTTCAGGTTGCCTTCGTTGTACGCGTTCCCTAAATTGAACCAGGAATCCTGGAATCCGGGATAGATGGCCAGACTCCGCTGATATTCATCGATCGCCCGCGATACGAG
>CAISVC010000083.1 GCA_903888815.1 uncultured Fibrobacterota bacterium | reverse complement strand
TTCAAAGACGTTTACTCGGTGATGAACAACTGGGGAGCCAATCATGGCGCCATCAGCTACGGACACATCGGGGCCGATTTGATCACACTCGCCTCAATGCTCCGTATACCGGTGTACATGCACAATGTTCCTGAAGAGAAAATATTCAGGCCTTCGGCATGGGCCGCTTTCGGTACGAAGGATCTTGAAGGCGCCGATTTCCGCGCGTGCGCGAATTACGGGCCGCTTTACGGCAGGAAATAAAAGCGATGGCTATGGCTCATGCGTTAAACTTCTGCGCGTTGGATTTAGGGGCCGAAAGCGGCCGCGTCATGCTGGGACAGTTCGATGGCGGGCAGCTCCGGCTTTCGGAAGCGCACCGGTTCGCCAGCGCTCCGGTAAGGCTTACCGACGGCCTGCATACGGACGTTTTGCGCATATGGTCTGAACTTAAAGCCGGGATGACGATGGCGGCACGCAAGGCAAACGGCGCCATCGCCGGAATCGGTACTGACACGTGGGGTGTTGATTTTGCGTTTCTTGATAAGCAGGGAGCGCTCCTGTCCAACCCCTTTCACTATCGCGACAGCCTTACCGACGGTATCCTGTCCAAGGCGTTCAAACGCGTTCCCCGCGCCGAAATCTTTGAGCATACCGGCCTGCAGTTCATGCCGATCAATACCCTGTACCAGCTTTACGCTCTGAAACTGCGGAAATCCCCTCTGTTGAAAACCGCGGACAGGCTGCTCATGATGCCCGATCTTTTCAATTACTGGCTTTGCGGCCGCACGGTCAGCGAATTTACTATTGCGACTACATCCCAGTGTTTTGATCCGCGGCGTAACGGCTGGGCGGTCACGCTGCTCGAAAAGTTCGGCCTTCCCTCAGATATTTTCTGCCCGATCGTGACACCGGGGACCGTGCTCGATGACCTGCTGCCGCAGGTGGCCGAAGAGATCGGCTGCAGGAACCGGGTCCAGATTATCGCACCGGGATGCCACGATACGGCGCTGGCAGTAGCCGCAGTGCCGGCACAGGACAAGGATTTTGCCTATATCAGCTGCGGCACATGGTCGGTCCTGGGCGCGGAACTTCTTCAGCCGAGCATCAACGAACAGAGTCTTGCCGCCGATTTTACCAATGAGGGCGGCGTAGCGGGTACCTACCGTTTTCTCAAGAACCTGACCGGCCTGTGGCTGGTGCAGGAATCAAAGCGCGAATGGCTCCGTCGCGGAGAAGACTCTTCGTACGCGGAGTTGACCCAGATGGCCGCCCAGGCCGTGCCGCTCAGGTCGATCATCGACCCTGCATATGCAGAATTCGGTAAACCTGGAGACATGCCTGCCCGTATCCGCGATTACTGCAGACAAACCGGCCAGGATGTTCCTGAAAGTAAGGGTGCCGTGGTGCGGTGTGCGCTCGAAAGCCTTGCACTCTCGTACCGGAAGACGCTTGAACAACTGGAAAGTATCCTGAAATACCGCCTCGATCCCATCCATATTGTTGGCGGAGGGACGCAGAACACGCTGCTCTGCCAGTTTGCCGCCGATGTCACCGGACGCAGGGTGGTAGCCGGTCCTGTGGAAGCCACGGCCATAGGAAATGTCGTCATGCAGGCTATTGCCCTGGGCCATGTGGGGTCGATTGAACAGGGACGCGAGCTGGTGCGCCGGTCATTCGAGGTCGTCACCTATGAACCACATGATACGGCACCATGGAACGCTGCGTATGAACGCTTTGTCAACTTGAAAAAAACATAACTGCTGTAAAGTCAAATATATACTCATGAGCTAAAGGCCTCCGATGGCGTAACGGGTGGGCACCGACATTGCAGTCCCACACTACGGTGTACCCGTACGCTCAAATGTTAGTGAAAAGAAAAAGCAATGCCTGGCACCTTTGCTTATATTGCTTATGTTAAATTCCTGGTGCATATTCAAGCAGATATGCTTCGGCCT
>CAISVC010000082.1 GCA_903888815.1 uncultured Fibrobacterota bacterium | reverse complement strand
GGTTCTCAGAACGGTCAGGATCATTCGGGTCAGATAGGAAGCGCCAACCTGTATACCGATACAAGCTGGCAGAGCAAAGCGATCAAGTTCTGGCAGGGACTCGCGTCGCATTTCAACGGAAATTCCGCTGTCGCCGGATACGATCTGATGAACGAACCTTCGGAGAACTTTCCGAACTGGTCCGGTCCCGCCGTGTTTGCCATGCATGACAGACTTTTCAAGGCAGTACGGTCGGTCGATCCTGACCACATCATCATCATCAATTTCTGCTGGCCGTGGTACGTTGCGCCGAATCCTGCTGTCAACCAATGGTCGAATGTCGTCTATGAGGTGCACAATTACGGAGATCCGATCGATTCAAGCGTCAAGTGGGCAAATGACTGCCGGAATAATTATCATATCCCTTATTATATCGGCGAATTTACTTATTCCACAGCCGCAAATTTCAATACTGCGATGACGCAGTTTACCCGTATCGGGATCAACTGGTCGCCGTGGACGTATAAAGTGAAAAGCGCGGGGTCAAGCTGGGGAATGTACACCGGCGGGGGCGCCACGCCGAACCTGGCCACGGAAACGAGCTCTTCGATAGCCACAAAGTGGGGTCAATGGGACACGGATACCCGCTGCACGCGGAACAGCATGGTCTGCGATGCGATGAAAGCGGCCACAAACCTTATTACCATCCGCAGACCCGGCTGCATTCCGACTTCGATTCAAGCGCAAAAACAATCCTTTGCGCCGGCTTCGGCGAATTTCAAGAAATCCTTCACGGTTGCAGGCTATAGGCTTGTCATTCCCGGGGAATTTTCCGGTTCCGGCGCGGTTTGTACGGTTTACGACTTGACAGGAAGAACGGTGATGAAACGATTGTTGACAAACGGTGAGACATTTATCGATTTGTCCGTTATCAGAGGAAGCTCATCGTTGATACGGATAGTGCACTTTAATTGACGCGGGCAGCAACCTGCCCGGAGAAACGCTATGCTCCCTTTATCATTCAGGCGGTTTCACTCAGGCATGACGGGATTTGTTATACCCGTTATCATAGTTGCCGTTCGCTTTTCGTACGGCATCGACAACGGCGTTTCCCGGGTTCCGTACATGGGCTGGAACAGCTGGTACTGGTACTGGGAAGCTATCGATGAGAATAAAATTAAAGCTCAGGCCGATGCGCTGGTCACGAGCGGTCTGCGCGATGCAGGGTATACAATGGTCGGCATCGACGGCGGCTGGTGGACCCAGGATCATGCAGCCCGTGACGCGCTGGGAAACATGCTTCCAAATCCGGTCAAGTTTCCTAACGGCATGAAAGCGCTTGCCGCCTATGTGCACAATGACGGACTGAAGTTCGGCCTCTATACCGATACCGGACCAACGGGCTGCGGCACGGCGTGGGGAAGCGCCGGGCATTACCAGCAGGACATCAACCTTTTTGCTTCATGGGATTGCGATCTTATCAAGCTCGACCACTGCGGCGGCGACATCGGGTACGCGGGCAATGCTCAGGTCTACGGCGCGTTCGCCGACAGTCTCGCAAAGATGTCGCCGCATCGCGATATGATATTGAACGCGTGCGAATGGGGCCAGGAAGCCCCGTGGTACTGGGCGCCGAACACCGGCCACTCATGGCGCACCACCAGCGATATCGGTGCGGGGTATCGCACGGCTACCTGGAATAATACCATGCGGAATTTCGACTGCAATGTCCGTCCGGAAGAGCAGAGGCCCGGCGCCTATAACGATCCGGATTACCTGTTGATCGGCGGGTTCGGGCTTTCCGCTGAAGAGGAAAAATCGTACTTCAGCCTCTGGTGCATGTCCGCGGCGCCGCTTATGCTTGCGACCGACATTACGAATATCAGCAGTACGGTCAAGGCGATGGTGACGAATCCCGAAGTTATCGCGGTCGATCAGGATTCCCTCTGCAACCAGTGCAGATTGTATTACGAGGATACCACCGGACGGCAGGTATGGGCCAGGGAGCTCAAACAGGGCAGCGCGGTACTGCTTTTCAACAGGTCAGGCGCAAGTTCCGCCATTACCGTGCGCTTCAGCGATATAGGACTTTCCGGGAACATCACCCTCCGCGATCTCTGGGCCAGAACCGACCTGGGGACGTTTACGAACAGCTACACGGCGAACGCAATCCCGTCGCACGGCGTTGTCATGCTTAAACTGACCGGCGGCACCACGGTTCCTATCAGCCAACCGGATCTTGTGCAGTACAAGGCCGCGCGCGCTTCGAGCCAGTGGGACGGCAACAGCACCTACAGCGCCGAAAAAGCGTGCGACGGCAGTTTCATCACCACCCGCTGGAATGCCGCGAACAACACCGGCGCCAACGAGTGGCTTGAGTTCGACTTCGGCGCGACCACGACCTTTGATAAAGTCGTGTGCCAGCAGGCGTATAACCGGATCACCGGTTTCAGAATCCAATCATGGAACGGCTCGGTGTGGACCGATGTTTACACCGGCGGAACAATGGGCACTGCAAAAAATACCTATACGTTCAATCCGGCATCAGGTTCAAAAGTCAGGCTCTATGTAACCTCGACCCGCAACGATGCGGGAACGTGTCCGAGCATCTGGGACTTTGCAGTGTATAATACTCAAATCAGCCCTGCTTCATTCAACGCTCATGCGGCGGGAACCGGCAAGCCGTTTATCACCCTTAAAGGAAACTCCCTCCACTATTCCGTTGGCCGCGAACAATCAAGCGTTCTCTCGCTGTGGAATCCCATGGGGGTTCGCATTTTCAGAATGCCGATCAAAGGTTCAGGCTCAGCGGCGCTGCCGAAATATTTTTCTCCCGGAATCTATCTGGTTCAGATTAAAGGAGTTAAAAGCGCAGCAGAAATGAGAGCGTTCCTTCGCGGCAATTGATAGGTATAGCAGCCTTTTGCTTTTTCCCGGCAAACAGCGGTGGCGGAGGGCAGGTTTCGGTAAAGAGAGGTATTGCATCTCAGAATGATATGACCGCCGGGTAAAAACGCAATAAAACATTGCGGGTCGGTTATTAGCTTATGTAAAATAGGGGGATTTATGAACTATCTGCGGATTTCGCTTTTTGCAGGGTTGCTGATGGG
>CAISVC010000081.1 GCA_903888815.1 uncultured Fibrobacterota bacterium | reverse complement strand
TCGCGGTGTCTACTATGACCGTTATGCTGTCCCTGAGTGTCCAGGCGGAATCGAGCGCGCCCACGCGGGAACTTCCAGCCGGGCCCACCTTGGTATAAATTCCTTCACCGGTAGGTTTGTTCCCGGGGCTTACCGTGATTATGGGCGGCTGCGACGAACCCCACAGGGTTCTTGTGGAAAACCCGTAGTAATTCTGGTACCGGTCGCGCAGCACCGCGAAACCGTTGGCCGTAACTTGTGCCGGTCCGATACGAATGGTTTTTGCAGGACCGCCGAGCGGATTATCCTGATTCGGGTAGAGGGTCGGCGCCTGGTTCGACGCCTCGATCACGACATGATCGGGCGGCCGCGGTTTGACTTTGATCTGCATGGTGGCGGTCAGCTGCACGCCGTTCGGCAGCGTTAACGTAACGACAATGGGGCGGTTCGGAGACCACGCTCTTGTACCGGTAAAACGGGCCCATTGGTTGCCCGCTCGTACGATCTGATCGCCCGGCTGGACCGTGGGAAGCTGGGTGTACGTGAGCCTGCTCATAACCCAGTTGGAATCTATCGTTCTGCCCAGACCATCAGTCACGGTCGGCCGTATCTGCCTTGATGTATCGCCCGCCAGGATAGAGTCGTTTAAAACAGTAAGCTGCATGTTGATGCCAAGAAATCCTATGATCCTTCGCAGGGTGTCAAGCGGCAGTGCCGGGTCTTCCCGGTTTCTGAACACGGCGATGATGCTGTCCGTAGCGTCGCGATACTGCACAACGCCGTCTCCCGAATTCGCGTTGCCTGAAACCGCGCGCTTGAATTTGACCGAAAAGACATTGCCGTTCACCCTCGTCAGAGGAAGGACTTCAAAATCTCGTGCGCCGTTCTTGTTGGAAAGTTCCACCCTGATGTCGGTATAGTTGTAATTGGCGGTGCCCGGATCGAAATTGAAAAAGAGCTGCACCGAATCCATTGTTTCGGCTATGTACGGAATAAGGGTGTCCGCATAGCGGAACCGCAAATTACGGCTCCATTTCTTGACGTCAAACGAGTCCCTCTGCGGCGCCCACGGGTTCGGGGGCGGCTGTCTCCTGACCGAATAGCTGAAATTAAACGTCGTGTCCGCAAGTACCGTGCCGTTCAGCGTCCGGTGATACGTGAGCTGGATGTTGATGGGAGTAACCGTTCCGGTGAGCGGGAAGACGAACGGGAAGGAGAAAGTGGAGTCGGTCAGGTCATAGCCGGTGACGGTTTGATTATTGACCGTTATTGTGGCGGGCGAGTTTGTTGCCGTTGAATATATTACGCTGGCGATATTCTTCATGAGGAAATTCAATAATGAATCGCTGGTGGAAGCGGCGTTGTTAAACGCCCACGCTGTGCTGTTGACATTTTTAGTGGAATATCCGTTTATTTTGGCATTTGCCGTCAGCGTAGCAATGGAAGCAGGCAATGTTCCTGTTGTATTGAAATAAACAGTAAAGGTCGTCGGAATATTGACAGCTTGAGCAAAAGCGTTGTTCACAGGGTTTGACTCGCCGTCAGACAGGAATATGATGAATTGGCTTCCATGCGGCCGCGTAGTCGAGGCAAAAGCGCACCGCGCCGCGTCAAAAGCTGCGTTGATGTTGGTATTCTGGTTTCTGAGGTTGGCATTGGTCGGCCGGTATCGCATCGCCGCATAGCCGCCGCCGGGCGGCGGGCCTCCGTTATACCAGGCGGTATCGAGGATGTTTTTTAAAATCCTGTTTCCCGAATCGCTGACCGTAGCGGAAACACTATACATTCTGTCAAGACGCATGAGCGGGATATAGGCGCCGTTGGCCTGGGCCGCGCATCGCGTAAAATACAGATGAGTGGCGATGTCATTCACAGGATCAAACCAGAGCGTGCTTCCGAAAACGGCGGCGCCCACCTCGGTTGCCGGAAAAGTCTTTTTAAGGGTGTCGATAAAACGTCTCACTACCGTATACCGGTTTCCATAACGGTCGTTTCCCGGGCTGGTCTG
>CAISVC010000080.1 GCA_903888815.1 uncultured Fibrobacterota bacterium | reverse complement strand
TAAAATCAGAGATGCATGGGGCCATGGTCAGCGATGCCCTCGGGTGGCTTTGTACCCGGCGTATTACAGATTTGCAGCCTCACAATGTTCCGGCTGTCAAGACTCAGCCACCCAATAAATACTTTTTATTTTATTATAAATTCTTCCGGTGCCTTCGATTCAACTATAATATTCTTACCGTTTTTTAATGTAACTTCTATCCGCTCAGCGTGCAGCATCAATCGCGGATAGTTTTTCTGAGGATTTTTATCACCGTACAGCATATCCCCTGCAACCGGATGCCCTATATGGTACAAATGCACCCGGATCTGGTGCCGCCGGCCGGTGACCGGATATGCATGTATCAAGGTGCGTTCATCAAACCTTTTTATTACCTCATACTTTGTCAAACTCTGCTTCCCTTTTTCCTCATCGACCCCCATTCTCCCTGATCCGAACTGCCGTATCGGCCTGTCGATCTCCCCTTTCCCCTCTTTCATTATTCCACGCACCAGTGCACGATACGTTTTATGCACATTCCTGTTGAAAAACGCTTCGTTCAGATATTTATGCATTCCGGCGTTCTTCGCGAACAGCATGACGCCGCTGACCTCCTTGTCCAGCCGGTGAACGATAAAAAGTTTCCGTTTCAGCTGCTTTTCAAGCATTGACAGAACAGATTCTTTTACCCTGTCCCGTTCCGGGATGGAAGCCAGCCCTGCTGGTTTATCAACAGCGACGATATCATCATCCTCGTAAAGTACCGGTATCATGTGGCAAAAAATAGTTTTTTTCGGCTAAGAAGCAGCGGGACTTTTAAAAAAAACGCTTTTTTTAGAGTGGGTCGGATGGACTGTCTGGAGGCATGAGGAAAGGTTCGCGTTTTTCGTCAGAAAAATGCACTATCACTCTCACTTCCGTCGTTCCGCAGTGCCGGAAGGCAGTTCTTCCGACCCGCATAGATTTTTAGAGGTCCCTCTGTGTATTTTCACTATATCGTTCCCGATTAATAATCGGTTCTCGTTTGATTCAAATAAGTCATAGAGGGTGTCAATGACCGAACGGCTGATCATCATCGGTTCAGGGCCCGCCGGCCTTACGGCGGCGATCTACGCGGCGCGCGCGAATCTGCAGCCCTTTCTTATCGAAGGATTTCAGGAGGGCGGAATTCCGGGCGGACAGCTCATGATCACTACTACGATTGAAAACTTCCCTGGTTTCCCTCACGCCATACAGGGGCCGCGGCTCATGGCAAATATGAGAGAACAGGCAATCAAATTCGGCACGCGCATGACCGCGGATGACGTCACTGACGCTGATCTTTCCCGCAGGCCGTTCAAGTTCACCACGGTAAACGGAGAAAACTACACTGCAAGTGCGCTGATTGTCGCGTCAGGCGCGACCGCCCGGCGGCTCCCGCTTGATTCGGAAAAAAAGTACTGGGGCCGCGGGATCTCCGCATGCGCCACCTGCGACGGGTCGCTTCCGGTTTTCCGCAACAAAGAGCTTGCGGTCATCGGCGGCGGCGACACGGCCATCGAAGAGGCGCTCCACCTGACCCAGTTCGCGTCTAAGGTTTTTCTCATTCACCGGCGCAGCGAACTGCGTGCAAGCAAAGTGATGCAGAACCGTGCGACAAGCCACCCTAAAATCACCATTCTCTGGAACAAAACGGTCGAGGAGTTCAGCGGTGAGAAAACGCTTAACAGCCTGAAGCTGCGCGATACGGTCAGCGGAGAGAGATCGGAGCTTGCGGTTGCCGGCGCGTTCGAGGCCATCGGCCACATCCCCAACACAGGATTCCTCAAAGGCCATATCACCACGAACGATCTCGGTTACATCGTGACCCTGCCCGGTTCCACGCGCACCAACGTGGAAGGGGTTTTCGCCGCCGGCGACGTGCAGGACCACAAATACCGGCAGGCCGTCACTGCCGCGGCAAGCGGCTGCATGGCGGCAAAAGAGGCGGAAGATTGGTTAAGAGATCAGGGATGTGACTGCTAAAACCAGAGTTAAAGTTGTTGCTTTAAGTAAAGAGAAATAAAAGGCCGGGCGCCCCGGCTTCGCCGTCGCTCCTCCTACGCGCTACCCGCTGGTCAGTCTCATCGTTTCCTCGGTAAACATACACCTCGTCTCCGATGAGACTGGCGGCATCACTTTCGTTCATACCGCCACACTTCGTCCGAGCTGGCGCGAAAAAAAGACTTTTCGTTTGCAGACTTTTCCCCGGGGTTTTAGGGGCAGAGCCCCTAGGAGAAGGGGTAGCGAAAAACGGCGCATCTTTTTGCGCCGGTTGAAGCGAGGGGAAGGCTTTCCCCGACAGAAAAATTCTTTGACTTTATTTTTATTCTACGTACTTGTCCTCGCCCTTGACAATAAGGTCGAGGAATTGCTCGGGGCGGTCTGCAGCAATGAGTTTTTTTCGCATGTCCTCATAGGACATGATGCGGGAGAGCGCGGAGAGAATCTGGGTATGTTCGGCTGAAGTATTGAGCGGAGAGATGATCATGAAGACAAGATGCACGGGCTGTTCATCAATAGCGCTGAAATCTATGCCTTTTACTGACCGAGCGGCTATCATATAAACCCGGTCTGTCTTGTCAACGCGGGCATGCGGGATGGCAATACCGAAGCCGATACCGGTGGACATTTCCGCCTCGCGTTCAAGAATTTTCCGGGCAATGGAATCGGCATCCGGAAGATTATTGATCGACGCCAGATACTGAGCCATCTGCGTGATAATCTCGTTCTTATCCTTTGCCTGCAGGTCAATAAGGATGCTGTTTTTCTGAAGCAGATCCCTGATTTTCATTTTATCTAGTCAGTCAGAAGAATTGTGAAGCGCCTGTTCGCGCTGCTTGCGGGCCTTGCGCTGCTGAAGGATAATGCCGATCCGGCCGATGAGCCACAGCCCTATGCCGATCGCCGCAATGGTGAAAGCGGTATTTTCAAGCACCCTGTCTTTATGCTGCATTTTTATAAACATGATAACACCGGCTGCGCTGATGACAAATCCGGCAATCATGATTTTAAAGCTCTGACGCAGAAAAAAATCGGCTATTTTATCCACTATAAAACACTCCGGTTGCTTTAGATTGGTGCTAAATATGGTATTTGACCTTAACAGAATCCAAATGGCCTTCGCATGCTGTTTTAAAGGTTATTGCTTTTGGTCCTGCCGGTGAATAGGGGGTTTCTCAAGTGAAGAAGCAGTCGGATCAACAAGCTTCCGCCACTCCTCGGGGTCAATTGCGGCAAGCTGCCGGATACTGTGCCGGACTTTTTCAGCGTCTGCTGCTTTAATCCTGATTTCAAGAGCGTTCTTTTCAAAATACGGGCTGGCATGAAAGGTGATGACGGAAGGGTCGGGATTCGCCTTGCGCACGTATTCGGTCCAGTTTTTTTTCGCCTCTGTATAGAGCGGAAAGCGCATGGCATGCGCATGGTCGTGAATTTTAGCCGTTTTCTGGGGATCGTTGAGCCTTGTGTCAATAATAACTCCGGACAGGGTTTCTGATGCAAGCAGGGCTTTTAAGGAGATTTTCCGGATAAACGCGATCTCAGGAAGCCATTCGGCCAGCTCGCGCTGCATCTGGCGTGAAAACGACAGCAAAGAAAAAAGATTTATAAGCGCACCTGCATCGGATTCTGAAAGATGGTCCATCTCAGGCGCTACGGCCGGATCAAGCGTCCCCTGCATCACCGCCTCAATGAGCCATGGTTTGCAGCCGAGAATCTGCTCGAACTCATGGCGTTCGTTTGCAGGCAGGCGAAGCTTCTCCGCCTGTTCATGGTACTTTTCCTGATCAAGATGGGCCTTGAGCCAGCCGATGAACAAAAGCTTTTCACGGGCGTGCAGTTGCCGGCTGCTGTTAAGTTCAATCCGCAGAAGCCCGGCCTGAGCCGGACTCATGGCTGTCTCGATGATGCCGCAGGCAACATCTTTTTGTCCTCGTGCCTTTAGAATTTTATAGCGTTTGCAGCCATCGATAATCACGAACGCATGGTTTTTTTTGCAGACGATAACCGGCAGAAACAACCCATGGGTGTTTTCGTCGACCGGTACCCGGTCATCGAACAGCCCTTCGGGCGGCAGGAGCTTTTCAAAGGCGACCCGGGTAAATGTCAGTTTTTGATCATCCAAATTGGGCGATAATTCTTTTGTATCGCTCATATTCCTCTGTTTTCCCGTGTTTTTTATACCCTTCAGCGACTATGTGCGCCCGCTTGAGCAGATTTTTCCGGGCAAGCGCTTTTTGCTCCTCAGATAAAACATTACCGGCAAGCAGATCAATCACGCTCTGTATTCTGAACCGGTCAAGCACCGGCACTGTTGCCGAGAGCTGGTCGGCATGGCCGCCGTACCTTTTTAGAAGATACTCATCGACAAGGCCGACAGGATAGCGACAGGTGATTCTGAGCCAGAGATCGTAGTCTTCGCATGCCGGCAACGATTCGTTGAAGCCGCCCATGCTTTGAAAGAGCGTCCGCCGCAGCATGACCGACGACGGTGTGATCATACACCGCTCAAGGCTTGCGGCAAACAGATCGCCTTCAAATTTTTCATGGGTCTTGGGCGGATTGACCCGCTTGCCGTGCCTGATCCAGATCTCACGCGTCTGTACAATATGCATATCCGGGTGCTCGCTTGTCCAGCGCACCTGTTTTTCGAGTTTTTCAGGCAGCCACTCGTCGTCCGAGTCGAGGAAGGCGAGCCATGGTGCAGATGTCGCCTTGACTCCGGCGTTCCGCGCCGCGGATACGCCACGGTTTTTCGGAAGTCTGCTATATCGCAGCCGCGGATCACCGTTTTTAAATAGTGATAATCCCGCTATGTTGTCCGTCGAACCGTCGTCCACCACCACAAGATCAAAGTCACGGAATGTCTGGCCGAGGACCGATACCACGGCCCGTTCAATCAGGTGCGTACGGTTATAGGTCGGGATAATGACGGCGACAGAAGGCGGCATTTGGTGTTCAAGGGAGAAATAACTTGCCAATGATTAAAATACTATCTGAGGCCGTCTTTTTTACGCTTTTTCCGCTGTTTACTCTTCAGAAACCTGTCGATCAGCTCAAACACCTCTTCGCGTTCGTTTTCCGGAATCCCTTCGAGCCGTTCCACGATTTTCCATAAACTGCTCCTTTTAAGGCCGCCGCTCTTCCCCTCGCCCGTATCGTAAAGCGCGTCGGGCGTGGTCCCGAGCGTTTCGGCCACCACCGGGATAAAAGTGCTGGAGGGCAGGCGGTAATTTCTTTCATAAGCCGAAATGACCTTCTGGCTTACGCCTGTTTTCCTGGCAAGCTCGGCCTGGGAAAGGCCTTTGTCCTTGCGCAATTTCCGTATGTTCCTGCCGATGTCGAATCCGCGATCAGTCATATGAGTGTCCCCGCGAAAAAATATTGCCATGCTCGCCATTTTGTAGTATTTTGACTACGAAAAGGCGACCGTAAGGCTTTTTTTTAACGGGATTTACAGGGTACGGCCACAACCGGAGCGGCGATGCGGAAAAGACAGGGTATAGAAACGATTACGCGAAACGATGCTCATTTTTTCTTCACTCATCCGACGAGGAGATAAATGGACGGGTTAAAAATATATCGGAGACAAATACGATGCACGGAATGAATGAGGAACGCGATTCGCACAACAGGTTCTTAATATAAGGGAACTACCGCCCATGGCATCGCCGTTGAATTTTTCAAAAAACGCCATCGTGATCGTTGACGATACGGAATCCATCGCGACCTGTGCGAAAACATTTCTCCAGGCCGTGGGGTACGCCGAGGTAGAGACTTTCGGCTGTCCCGGAAAAGCGCTCGAGGGAATACGGCAACGGGGATGCCCCGCTCTCATCATCTCCGACTACGATATGCCGCTTATGACCGGGGACATTTTTCTGGAATCGGTTGAAAAGCTGTACCCGGAAGTTAAGGGCGTTATTATCACCTGCCACAACGCGATCCCTCCGGAGGTCGCCGCCCGTTTTACCATCATCCGGAAAGACGAGCCCGATTTTTTCAGCCGGCTTCTCCGTCATGTGCGGGAAGAGTTGGCTCCGTAAAATTTCATTTTTGTCCTGTTAAAAATAGCTGATAGGAAAACGCGCTATTGTCTTTACAGCAGGAACTGTTTTAAACGGCCGTCGTTGAAAAACGTTGCCGGCGAAGCGGCGGTGACGCGAGGAGTGAGCGGAAAAGAACCCTGGATCGGCGCGACGATCCAGGTGTGGTCGGGATGAAGGTCGTTGATTGCTGTTTCAACGGCCCGGGTCGTTTGGGGGGCAGCGCTCGCCTTACATTCAATAAGCAGACGGCTGCGGCCGTTTTCGAGCACAAGGTCCGCCTCTTCTCCCTTTGCGGTCCGGAAAAACGAGGCCGACACCGAAGGTTTGCAACACGACAGTATGTTTTCGATCGCCATGCTTTCCCATGACGCGCCGTAGCCGGGATGGCCGAGCAGGTGGTCAAAGGTCTCGATGCCGAGGAGCGCGTGAAGAATGCCGCTGTCTCTGATGTAAATCTTCGGGGATTTGACGAGCCTCTTTTTGAGATTGGCATAGAGAGGGCTCAGCATTCTGAGAAAAAACGAGCCGCTTAAAAGATCGAGGTAATGGCGCACCGTATTGTCGCTCATGTCGAGCGAGGACCCCAGCTTTGAGTAGTTGACCGTCTGGCCGCTGCAGTGTGCGCACATGCGCAGCAGCCGGTCGATTTTCTGCGAAGAAATGCCCGGCCTGATCTGCAATACGTCGCGTTCGACATAGGACCGGATAAAATCGTGACGCCACAGAAAACTCGATTGGTCGCTTTCTGCCAGAAATGATCGCGGAAATCCGCCGCGCAGCCAGTAGCGTTGAAGATCGATCCGGGCATCGTCCTTGCCGCATTCGGTCAAGGTGAACGGCGGAAGCTCTATATACGAAATTCTTCCGGCAAGCGTTTCGGAACTTTGACGGATCAGGTCTCGGGAGGCGGATCCGAGAATCAGAAACCGGCCATTCTTCGGCTTCCGGTCTATGATGCCGCGCATAACCGCAAAAATCTCCGGTGCCCGCTGTATTTCATCAAAACAGATGAGGGTGTCTTCATGGCGCTGCAAAAATATTTCCGGCTCCTGGATCTTTCTCAGTTCGGAGGGGAGTTCAAGGTCAAGGCAGAGCGCATCTGGAAACAGTTTCAAAATATGATGGGCAAGGGTCGACTTGCCGCATTGCCGCGGTCCGAGTATGGCGGTACAGGGAAAGCTTTTAAGCCGGCTGATGACCGTACTTTCAAAACGGCGAGGAATATAGTGCATATTCGAAATATAATTTCGAATATGCACCAATGCAACTCCTTTGAAAGTAACGCGTATTTTTGCATTTCCGGTTTTGCTCCGCGGCGAAAGCCTGTTACTATTGTCATTTGTCTCCTGCAACCCATAGGCGATTTCATCCGGGGGGAGTAAAAATGTGGACCATCAAAATGCCGGTCCCCACCCGCCTACGTGCTAATGAATTTCTAACAAAACGCTGACAGGATTCTAACATCCTGTCGGTATTTTGTAAACGTACGTATTACTGTCTGGAATAAGTCTTAGCAGAAAAAGGAATGATGAATGACTACAACATTTTATTTGGTCGTCGTGGTGATTTCCCTTGCGCTTCTTTTTGACTTTCTCAACGGCTTTCACGATGCCGCGAACTCCATTGCCACCGTTGTCGTGACAAAGACGCTGACTCCGGGACAGGCAGTGCTCATGGCCGGGCTCGCCAATTTCGTCGGTTGCCTTACTTTCGGCACCGCGATCGCGAAAACAGTCGGAAAAGGAATCGTCCAGATCGACCACGTGACCTTGTGGGTATTGCTGGCGGCGCTCATCGGCGCGATTGTCTGGAACATCATGACCTGGCTGCTCGGGCTTCCCACGTCGTCGAGCCACGCGCTGATCGGCGGACTCGTTGGCAGCGGCATCGCGGCGGCAGGAACGCACGTCGTTCTCTGGGGCGGCGTGTTGAAAATCGTGTTGTTTATTTTCCTGGCTCCGCTCATCGGGATGCTGGCCGCAATAGTTTTCACGGTCATCATTTTCTGGATATTTCATAAGACAAATTATCAGAAGTCCATAAAATTTTTCAAATATATGCAGCTTGTCTCTTCCTTTGTGTACAGTATCGGTCATGGCACCAATGACGCGCAGAAAACCATGGGTGTTATCGCACTGGCGCTCTTTACCGGAGGCGTCACCCATACGTTTCATCTGCAGGGTTGGGTCATCGTCTCGTGCTATTGTGCGATAGCGCTCGGCACCATGCTCGGAGGGTGGAGAATCGTGAAAACCATGGGCACCAAGATCACCAAACTGCACGCAAAGGAAGGGTTCTGCGCCGAGACCGCGTCGGCACTCGTCCTTCTGGGCACCGCGCATTTCGGCATTCCGGTGAGCACCACGCATGTGATTGCAGGGTCGATCATGGGCGTGGGTACGGTTGAGCAGGCGGGCAAGGTCCGGTGGATAACCGCGCGTAAGATTATATGGGCGTGGTTTTTAACCATACCGCTCACCGCGCTCTGTGCAGGTGCCTGCTATTCGTTGATGTATGTTTTTATGTGAGGTTAAACTCTTCTCAGGCAATGCTTCCGTCACCTATTTTTCTGTTGTTAATCGGGTCATTTCCTGCATTAAGAAACCACTGCCTTCGGCAGTGGAGCAGGATGGCTCGTCAAGGCACTGTCGTGCCTTCTTGTTTCACGCGGCTTTCCCCCTCCGTAGCTTTCGCTACTGCGGAGGACGGGCCAGCCGCATTAAACAAACCACCGCTTCTGGGCGGTGGTACTTGACTGAACAGGAGAGAGCAGATGGCAGCAGGGCAGATACTTGTCGTTGAGGACGAAGAGACCATACGGGAGCTAATCGCTTATCATCTGACTAAAGAGCGGTTCCGCGTAACGGCCGTTTCCTCGGGCGAAGAGGCGCTGCGCAAGCTCCGCACCGATACCTTCAGCCTAGTGCTGCTCGACCTGATGCTGCCGGGCATAGACGGGTTCGAGGTGTGCCGTGCCATCAGGAAGAACCCTGTTACCGCCTCTTTATTGGTCATGATGGTGACCGCCAAGGGCGAGGAATCGGACATCGTTACGGGGCTTGAGCTCGGGGCTGACGACTATCTGGTAAAACCGTTCAGCCCGCGCGTGCTTGTAGCGCGTGTCAAGGCCCTGCTGCGGCGCAGGCGCCGGAGCAGCGACGCGGACACGCAGGCTCCCGTCGAAATGCACGGGATTGCAATCCATCCGGGACGGCACGAGGTACTGGTATATGGGAAGACGGTTGATTGCACCAATATGGAATTCCGCATATTACACTTTCTGGCAAGCCGGCCGGGTTGGGTATTTACGCGGTGCCAGATTGTCGAAGGAGCGCGGGGCGAGAACTATCCGGTCACCGACCGCTCTGTGGACGTGCTCATCACCGGCCTGCGTAAAAAGCTCGGGGATGCCGGCGAATGTATCGAAACCGTGCGCGGGGTCGGGTACCGGTTCAGGGAAGAAGAGTAACCATGGTGACGCGCAAACTTTCACGGCAGCTTTTTATCGGCTATCTGGTGGTCATGCTGGTGCCGCTCCTTGTCGCGTCGTGGTACACGTCAGCTCTGTATAAAAAGTATTATACCGAAACGACCGTCGCTGCGGAAAAAACGCATGCGTACCTGATCGGCACCGATCTTGCCCCGCTTGTTGCTGCCGGGGACTACGGTCACGTCGACACGCTCTGCAAAAAACTCGGCCGCGACATCGGCATCCGTATCACCGTGGTGCTGCCGTCAGGAAAGGTGATCGGCGATTCGGAAAAATCACCCGACTCCATGGAGAACCATGCCAACCGGCCCGAAATCATGGAGGCACTTGAAAAAAGAACCGGCGTGGCCACGCGCGCGAGCGTAACGCTTCGCAAACCCATGATGTATGTGGCTTCACCCCTTCAGCGCAACGATACGGTAACGGCCGTGGTGCGCACCGCTGTGCCGCTTTCGTCTATAAAGGCTGCGCTCGGGATGTACTACTTCAGGATTTTCATTGTAGCACTGTTTATGGCGCTGTGCGCCCTGCTGCTCTCGATTCTGTTCAACCGGCGAATCACGAAACCGGTAAGGGAGCTCCAGAACGGCGCCGAAAGGTTCGCCAAGGGTGATTTTTCCCGTAAAATTGAGGTACCCGTCATTGAAGAGCTCAGTGTTCTTGCAACCGCACTCAACAAAATGGCGGACCAGCTGCACGAGCGTATCCTCACCATTACGCGGCAGCGCAACGAACAGGAGGCCATATTGGCCGGAATGACCGACGGGGTGATCGTGATTGATTTATCGGAGCATATCATCTTTGTCAATAATGCCGCCGGCGGGATGTTCGGCATCGACCTTCACGCTGTGCCGGGCAGGTTCCTCTCGGAAGTCATCCCTAAGAGCGCGATACGGGGGTTTGCAAAAGAGGTGCTTACGAACGCAAAGGAAATTGAGCGTGATTTTTCGATCGCTTTGGGAGGTGATGGGAAACAGAACTTCCGTTTCCTGCAGGCGCACGGCACGGTGCTTCGGGACACTGGCGGCGCAATGTTTGGCGCCGTGATCGTGGTCAGCGATGTGACAAGGCTGCGCCGTCTCGAACAAGTACGCAAGGATTTCGCCGCAAACGTCTCCCACGAGCTGCGGACACCGCTTACGACCATAAAGGGATTTGTTGAAACGCTCCAGACCGGCGGGCTTGAGGTAAAAGACAAGGCACAAAGATTTTTAGACATTATCGCCGCACAGGTGGAGCGGCTTTCAAGCATCATCGACGACCTCATGACCCTGACGCTTATCGAACGTGAGGAAGAGGCGAAAACACTCGCGCTGGAGGACCTCCCTGTTTTTGAATCGGTCAAGGCGGCGGCGCGTCATTACGAGGCCCAGGCTGGCGCAAAGCAGATTGCCATTGTGGTAAAAGGGGAAAGCACTGTCATCGCGAGCATCAATGCTCCGCTCATCGAACAGGCCGTTGGCAATCTTATCGACAACGCGATCAAATACAGCGGCAGCGGCACGATGGTCGAGGTATCGCTCTCGATGAAAAACAGCGAATGCGTGATATCGGTAAAAGACCAGGGGCAGGGCATTCCCCGGGAACACCTCGACCGCCTGTTCGAAAGGTTTTACCGGGTCGATAAGGCGCGGAGCCGGAAACTCGGCGGCACCGGCCTCGGGCTATCAATTGTAAAACATATTATCGGGGCGCACAAGGGCACGGTGCTGGTTGAAAGCACCGTGGGTAAGGGGTCAACCTTTTCCATCGT
>CAISVC010000079.1 GCA_903888815.1 uncultured Fibrobacterota bacterium | reverse complement strand
TCTGCGGGCAATGTCTTCTATGGATTTGGCGAGATTCGAAAAAAACAGGTTGGTGATATCCGCGATCACAAGCCCTATCGTTTTGCTTGAGCGAAGCCTGAATCCCCGGGCCGCCTGCGAGGGAATGAAATTGTGTTTTTTCACCTCCCGCAGAATTTTATTCTTTGTCGCTTTACTGATACGATATTTTTCCGTTTTGCCGTTTATGATAAGGCTCACGGTGGTCTTTGAAACCCCGGCGTTGGCGGCGATATCCTCAATTGTCTTTTTCCTTTTATTCATTCTATCGCCGGCATTACGCATAAAGTCCCGCTTTCCGCTCCGCTGCGAAATCGTTTCTCATCGTGATAAGCCCCTAGTCACCCATTTCCTTGAGATACTGGTCAACCGTTTCTCTGGCAATAACGCGGGTCCCGAGCGTTATCCGCCGCGTGTCGGGTTTGCCGCTCGTGAAAATTTTCAGCGCCTGCCGGAGTCCTTCGGCGCCCGGCGGTTCGTACAGGAAGGTGGCAGTAAGTTTTCCCTGCTTCACCCAGAGCGCGCCCTCTTTGGGGATCCCGTCGATGCCGACGAACTTTATCTCTTTTTCCCTGCCGGCCTGCTGCGCCGCCTGCCATGCACCGTATGCCATCGGATCGTTGTGCGCGTACACGATATCGATTTTCGGATTGGTCTTCAGCGCGTCCTTCATGATGTCGAAAGCCTTATTGAGCTTCCAGTCGCCGTCGAGCCCGCCGATGATCTTTATGCCCGGCTCCTTTCCCGCCACGGAATGAAAGCCGTCCCTGCGTTCCTGCGCGGGCGTGGAGGCGAGACCGCCGCATATTTCGTACACGATTCCTTTCGCTTTGCCCGCATCCCCGAGCTCCTTCACGACGAATTCCCCCGCCGCTTTACCGATGGCAAAATTGTCGCCGCCGACGAAACAGGCGTAATTCTTATAGTTGACGTCTCTGTCGAGCACCACGACGGGAATACCTTTTTCGGTCGCCTGTCTGACGACACCGGTGAGTCCCGGCGCTTCCTTGGGAGATACGAGGATGGCATCGAACCCCCTGACGATGAATGACTTGACATCTGATACCTGCTTTTCGGTCTTGTCATCGGCGTCCTGGATTTCTAGGGATACCCCGGGATTCCTACCCGCTTCCCGTTGTATCAATTCGTTGAAAAGGACGCGCCACGGCTCTTTGACCGTACACTGAGAGAACCCGATGCGGTACTTTTCATTCGGCCCGAGCGTCCGGATTTTGTACACCTGCTCCTGAACCGCCGCCGGCGCCGCGTTTTTCATAGCCGTTTTCTGTTTGTCGGATGTCTCATGGCCGGACGAACATCCCGCGATAATGACTCCGAGCGCTACACCACCCAACTGCATAATGATCCGTCTCATAGCGACCGCCCTTTTCTTTTTTGGAAATGATGAATTGCCGGAGCAACCCATCGGTTGAACTGCCCGCCTTGCAGCAGCACTGCGGCAATGATGATGATCCCTTTGAGAATATCCTGAACTTCGCTTGGAATACCCTTGAGCACCAGAATGTTGCTGAGGTAGCCGAAAATCAATACGCCGACGAACGTGCCGGCGATTTTCCCTTTTCCGCCCATGAGGCTTGTGCCGCCGATCACCACGGCGGCAATGGCGTCGAGTTCCGCACCCTGCCCGGCATCCGGCTTGCCCTGGCCGTACATGGCGCAGTAAAGAATCGCGGCAAGTCCCGCGAGCATGCCGCTGATCGCATACGCGCCGATTTTGACTGCCGCGACATTGATGCCCGAGAACCGTGCCGTCTCTTCATTGCCGCCCACCGCGTAGATATACCGTCCGAAGGGCAGCCGCGTCAGTATAAAGTAGGCCAGCGCGACGCATACCAGAAAGAAAATACCGGTTACCGGAATAATTTTGACTCCTTCAATTCTCCCGAGCCGCCGGTTCAATGAGCGGATTTCGAAGAAATTCTGGCCCAGCGATGAAAAGGATTCCGACGCATACCCGTTTCCTTCGGCCTGGAGCTGCCGCTGCAGCATCGCAAGCCCCCCGGAATCGGACTGCTCTTCGCTTGACAGGACATAGATCGCATGGATCTGCCCGCCTTTGCCGGCGATGTACTTGGCGAGCCCTACGGCGCAGATCATCATGGCGAGGGTCACGATGAAGGGCTGCAATTTGCATCGTCCGATGAGCAGGCCGTTCACGGCGCCCAATACCGCGCCGGTCAACGTGACGACGATTGCAACGGCCACCAGCCCGAAACCGTTTTTAATCTGCGAAGCGCAGGCGAGCGCGGTCGCTGCGGCGGATAAAAGGCCGGCGGCAAAGCCGAGAATAATTCTGAGCGTTTTTGATCTCAGCCTGGTGTTGAGGAGCTTTATCATGATCCAGGCAGCCACCCAGCCTGCGGAAATGATAGCCACGAAAACCACGGCAATACTTGCCCGGTTCCACTGGCGTCCCATCACCATCATAGCGCATAAAACCGAACACAGCGAAAGCAATGAACCGACCGAAAGATCGATGCCTGCGGTGAGGATTACCAGGGTCATACCCACGGCGATGATCCCGTTGATCGAGATGCGTTGGAGCACGTCGCGCTGATTTTCGAGGGAGAGGAACGACGGTTCGACGATGCAGCCGACGATGAATAATACAACCAGACCGAGATAGAGCGACGATCCTCTGAAGAAGCCCAACGCCGCGGCTCTCTTTCCCGTTCCGCTCATGCAGCCTCCCTCCGGGATGTCATCGGCGTGGCGGCATGGAGGATTTTTTCCTGCGTCGCTTCTCCCCGGGAAAACACCGCAGCAACTTCTCCCTGGCGGAGCACCATGATCCGGTCGCAAATGTTAAGCAGCTCCAGAAGCTCGGAACTGGCCATGATAATGGCACAACCCGCAGCCGCCAGTTGGTCGAGCAAACGATAAATGTCCCATTTCGCTCCGATATC
>CAISVC010000078.1 GCA_903888815.1 uncultured Fibrobacterota bacterium | reverse complement strand
CTTTAAAGTAAATATACTAAATTTAAATTCAATTTTCAAGGGTTTGTTGTGGGCTTTTTGTTATCTGTTGACCCCCTCTCCTCCAACGACGTAATTTAACACGGCACCTGCTGCTCCTTGCGAGGCTCTCCGCAGATCATGCATCGCGAGCGGATCGTTTATTTTTAAGGATAGAATCATGGCCAATACCGTTGTCGTCGGCACCCAGTGGGGTGACGAAGGGAAAGCGAAAGTCATCGATTATCTGACCAACCATGCGGACGTCGTTGTCCGGTTCCAGGGCGGCGCCAATGCCGGCCATACCGTGGTGGTCAACGGTATAAAGTTCATTTTCCATATGGTCCCCTCGGGCATCATGACGCCGTCCAAAGCGTGCGTGGTCGGCAACGGCGTGGTATTCGACGCCGAACAGTTTCTGCTGGAAGTCGATGAGCTGCGCGCCACCGGAGTGTCGGTCGAAAACCGGCTCTTTGTCTCGGACCTCGCCCACCTGGTGCTGCCCTATCACAAGCTTGAAGATGCGGCAGCCGAATCCACCAAAGGACAGGGAAAGATCGGCACCACGGGCAGGGGCATCGGCCCCGCCTATGCGGACAAGGCCGCACGGACAGGGATCAGGGCCGGCGAACTTGCTGACTGGGACCTTTTTTCGAAAAAATTCAACAGCGCGTTCGAGCGCAAGCAGAAATTGATTTCCGCTTTCTACGACACAGCCTTTGAACTGTCGGCCGATGCCGTTCTCGAACAGTACCGTGCACTGCGGGAAAAACTGCTGCCGTTTATTACGGATACAGGCAGCTACCTCTTTGATGCGGTACGCAGAAAAAAGCGGATCCTGTTCGAAGGCGCACAGGGCACCTTCCTCGACATCGACCACGGCACCTACCCGTTCGTCACTTCGTCGAACACCGTTGCCGGCGCCGCCTGCACGGGCAGCGGCATCGGGCCCGGCCTGATCGATCATGTCATCGGGATCGTCAAGGCGTACACCACGCGCGTGGGAAACGGCCCGTTTCCCACGGAACTGACCGACGCCATTGGCGAGCGACTCCGCACCGTGGGCGGCGAATTCGGGGCGACCACGGGACGGCCGCGGCGCTGCGGCTGGTTCGACAGCGTGATGGTGCGCAAAGCGGTGCAGCTTAACGGCCTTACGCGTTTTGCACTCACCAAGATCGACGTGCTTAATTCGCTTGACGAAATAAAAATATGCACCCGTTACGAGCTATCGGGCAAAAAAATCGAACAGTTTCCGACAAGCCTGAAGCTCCTGGAAAAAATGCGGCCCGTGTATGAAACCATGCCGGGGTGGAAAACCGATCTTTCCGGCTGCACGAAGCTCAGCGATTTTCCGTCAGAAGCGATAACCTACATAGAGCGGCTGCGCAAACATTGCTATAATGTCCCGATCCTGATCGTGTCGACAGGGCCCGACCGGAACCAGACCATTACCGTGGAACCTCTTGACTCATGAGGCACGGGTGTTGAAAATATTATGATCCGTGTTGAAGTCGTCAATGTTTTTATGACCGAAAAGGGCGATGAATTCATCGTCATGCTGAAAGGCCATGATGATGAACGCACGCTTCCGGTCTCGATCGGCCAGCTTGAAGCGCAATCCATCGCCATGCAGCTCTACCATGCCCCGTTTCCGCGGCCCCTGACCCACGATCTGTTCAAATCAGCGCTCGAACGCATCGGGTGCAAAGTCACCAGAATGGTGATCTGCGACCTCATCGACAACACGTTCTATGCGCACCTCTTCCTTGAACACAAAGGCGAAACCATGGAAATCGATGCACGGCCGAGCGATGCCATCGCGCTCGCGCTCCGCTTCGGCGCACCCATTTTCGCGGAGGAAAAGGTAATGGATGCGTCCGGTATCATTCTCCCTCCGGAAAAAACAGCCGAAGGCAGACAGGCTGAAAAAAAGGAACATACAAAAGAATTGACGCCCCTCGAGGCCCTCAAAGCTGATCTTGCGAAGGCCATACGGGAAGAACGCTACGAAGACGCGGCACGGCTCCGGGATGAACTCAATAAATTAACAAAGTCGAATTGAGTGATAGGCTTTTGTCGATAGAAAATAATGTATTTTTAATATTCGATAAGCGGTCAACAATCCCCTCCCGCCCCCCTTATAAACGGGGGATGCAATAAACGGGGGGATCAAATACAGGTCAACTGAAAACCGGGGACCGATTGCATGCAACAAATGTTTCTCAGCGGTAAAATCAGGGACATCAGGCTTACCGCGCTGCGTCCCGACTATGAAGGCAGCATCGCACTTGACGAAGACTACATGGAAAAAGCCGGGATACTCCCCTACGAAGAGGTGCATGTACTCAACCTTAATGCGGGCACGCGCATCATCACCTACGCGATCAAAGGCAGGCGCGGATCAGGGTGCGTGGAACTCAACGGCGCGGCAGCCCGTCACGGCATGGTCGGCGACGAGGTGATGGTGCTGACGTATGCGCTTCTGGAACCGCATGAAATCGCGGCTCATAAGCCGCGTATTGTCTGTATTAACCCGAAATGACACGTCCGGACCGACCCCCTTATTACGGTATGTTCTCCAGAAACCTCTTACCCTTCTCCGGAATCAGCGCGATCCTTATCATCGCCATGATGATCGGTATTCTGCGGAATCCTGCAGCCGACAGGCCTTCGGCGGCGGCTGGTTCCCCGGCGCAGGATCGGAATGCTGTCATCGTTCCTTCGATCGGCAGGGTTCAGGTGCTCAATGGCTGCGGCGCCGAAGGGGCGGCTGACAAAATGACTGATTTCCTGCGGGCAAAGAATTTCGACGTGAAAAATACCGGCAATGCCGCAAGCTGGAACTACCCGTTCACGCTCGTCATTTCCCGTACCGCTGACATGAAGGTGGCAAACCAGATAGCCAGAGTGCTCCGCACCGACCATATCGTTCTCATCCGCAAAGAAGACCGGACCTACGATGTGACGGTGATTATCGGACCCGATTATGGAGAAAGAATCCGATGAGCGAAAAACCAAAAAAGCCTCTGGCCGGCAGACGGCTGGTTAATGAGGTCGTTGCGGCAGCACAGGAAAAACTGGCGGAAGAAATCGCCGTCCTTAATCTCCGCAGGGCGTCGGCGGACGCCGATTATTTTATCGTTTGTCAGGGCGAAACGACCGTTCAGAACAGTGCCATCGCCGAGGCTATTGCCGACCGCTGCGCGGGAAAAAATACCCGTCCCTGGCACACCGAAGGTGAAGACGAAGGCAGATGGATTTTAATCGATTTCACCGACGTGGTCGTGCATATCCTGCTGCCTGACCTGCGCGCCTTTTACAGCCTCGAATCGCTCTGGTCCGACGCGAAACGGATCGATCTCGGAGAAAAATCAGAAAGTCGAAATCCTAAATCCGAAACACGAAGTTAAATATTCCAAACTGCAGTTTTTAAATTCCTGATTTTAAGTTTAGGATTCCGGATTTCGAATTTTGGATTTCGGATGTACTATTTCAGCTATCGGTTCTTGAAGTGCTCCGCGAGGGTATTGAGCTGGCCCTGGGAAGGCTTGATGCGGGGGCTCTTTTTCCCCAGGCTCTTCATCGAGAGGGAAATGCGCCGCTTTTTCGTATCAACTTTCAGGATCCGGACGTCCACCCGGTCATGGAGCCCCACCACCTGCTCGGGCGATTCAACATATTCGTCGGCGAGCTGCGAGATGTGTATCAAACCATCGCATACCGCATTGATATTGACAAATACGCCGAACGGGGTGATATTGGTAACCCGGCCCGAAACAATCGTGCCTTCTTTCAGCTCCGTCAGCTTGAATTTCCGTTTTCCCTTCTGAAGCGCCTGCGCCGCAGGCCGGAGGTTTGACCGAAGCTGCGCGATCAGTTTTTTTTCAATATATACTTTCCTGATAAAATCATCCACCGCAAACGAGCGCAGAATTTCCGGATCACCGGCGATGGTATCGAGCGAGACGTTGAGCTGTTCGCTCGCTTCCTCAATCCACCCGTAATGGTCCGGATGCACAAGCGACCGGTCGCGGAAATCACCGGCCTGAGGGATCATGATGAATCCCGCCAGGTTTCTGAACAGCACTTCAGTCATACCGTGAACCTTGAGAAGTCTGTTCTTCGAGGTAAACGGTTCTTTTGTATCGGCAGCGCGGATGGCCTGGAGCAGGGCGGCGGAAACCGTTACTATGCCGCCGAGCGCCGATTCGCCGATATCCCTGAGCGATATCCCTTTGTGAAGCACCGCATCGGTAACAATCCTGCTGACGATCCTCGCAAAGCGGTCTTTCGATACGATCCGCTGAAGCGGATGCACCGAATAGAAGCCTGTTCCGATGTGCGGGATAAACTCCAGCG
>CAISVC010000077.1 GCA_903888815.1 uncultured Fibrobacterota bacterium | reverse complement strand
TTCGAGAGCCATTTTCCAGGCAATAACGGTTTCGGGAGAATCAGCAGGCCTCAGCACCAGCATGCTCCGGTGACCTTCCGGCGTCTTGAGCTTCTCAAGCAGGCGGATCTGCGCCTCCTGTTCAACAGGCTGATGCGTGGGCCCGTCCTCGCCTACCCTGAAGGAATCGTGAGTAAAGACATACTTTACCGGCAATCCCATGAGCGCTGCGAGACGGATCGCGGGCTTCATGAAATCAGAAAAGGCAAAAAAAGTGCCGCACACCGGAATAACTCCGCCGTGAGCGGCAATGCCGTTCATGATCGTCGCCATAGTGAACTCTGCCACGCCTGCCTGCAGGAAAGCACCTGAAAAATCGCCCTTCTTTAATATCTTTGTCCCCTTCAGAAAGCCGTCGGTTTTGTCGCTGTTTGCGAGGTCAGCGGAGGAGACGATCATGTTCCCGATCTGTTTCGCGAATTCGGCAAGCGCCGCACTGGAAGCTGCTCGGGTCGCGCCGCCTGCCTTCGGTTGTATTGCCGCCCAGTTGACCGCAGGCACCTCAGCGGTGCGGTACTGTGCAAGTTTCTTGGCAAGTTCAGGGTTCGCCTTTTCCCAGGCTGCCTGCAGTTCCTTTGCAGCTCCGGCTTTTTCGATTTTTTCCTTCCTTACCTCCGCATAATACCCGGCAACTTCGGGAAAGATGACAAACGGGTTTGCAGGATCGCCGCCGAGATGTGCGACTGTTTTTGCAAAGGACCCGCCGGCTTCGGAGAGCGGCATTCCGTGTGTCGAGACTTTTCCTTCAAAAGACTCCCCGGTTTCCGCGACCGCGCCTTTACCCATGATCGTTTTACCGATGATAAGCGTGGGCCGCGATTTCTCAGTATTCGCCTTTTTCAGCGCATCGCGGATCTGCTGCTGGTCGTTGCCGTTTACCGTGATGACGTTCCAGCCCCATGCCTGGTACTTCATCCCGGTGTTTTCGCTCGTGACATCACTCGTCATGGTTGACAGCTGAACATCGTTGGAATCATAAAACATAATCAGGTTGGAAAGCCCCAGATGCCCCGCCAGCCTGCCAATCCCCTGCGAGACCTCCTCCTGAATGCCGCCGTCAGATATATAGGCATAGGTTTTATGAGCCATCCACTCGCCGAACCGCGCCGCAAGAAACCGCTCGGCAATCGCCGCGCCGAGCGCCATGGCATGCCCCTGTCCCAGCGGTCCCGACGTGTTCTCGATACCGCGTGCGATGTCTCTTTCCGGATGGCCGGGTGTCGGACTTCCCCACTGCCTGAAATTTTTTATTTCGTCAAGGGTGAACCTGCCGATAAGGACAAGCTGCGCGTACAGCATTGCCGACATATGCCCCGGATCAAGGAAAAAACGGTCGCGGTTGAACCAGGCCGGATCGTCCGGATCGTAACGGAGGAATTCCGTAAACAGGATATTGATAAAATCCGCGCCGCCCATAGCACCGCCCGGGTGACCGGATTTGGCTTTTTCAACCATTGCTGCGGCCAGAATACGGATATTATCCGCAGCTTTATCAATCACTTTCGCGCTCATCCCCTATCACTCCTTTGCTGTATACGCTTTTCTTCCGGAATCGTCGAAGCTGCAGCGACAATAGATCGTCAAAATAATTTTTTCCTGCGCCTTCGAGGAGAAGAAATACATGATGATTAAATAATTCTTCCATTACATCAAGAATACCTGAAAAAACCGGCGCATGAATTATCTTTACATTGAGCGGAAGGCCGGGCAGTCGCTGCAGCGCATTCAAATAAGACGCTGCAGAGGAAAGTCCGGGCACCACAGGACAGGATACCTTGTGCTGAGCAAGGGGCCCGCAAGGGTACGAAGGTGCAACAGAAAAGAGACCGCTCTTTTTGACTGCTTCAAGGCAGGCAAAAGGGGTGAGAAGTGAAATGGTGGCGTAAGAGACCACCGCGTTTCCGGCAACGGCAAACGGCAGGCAAACCCTATCCGGTGCAAGACCAAATATGAGGGAGTTCATGAGGGCCCTGCCCTGATGAAGAAGCGGTCCGCTTTCCATTCCCTCGGGTAGGTCGCTCAATGTCTGCTCCTGCTATACAGGAGCAGGCCAGACAAATGACTGCCTCTTCCGGCGTGCTACGTCATGACGGAAAAGACAGAACCCGGCTTACAGACCTTCCGCTCTTTTTTACTCCCAATCATTTTACCTTTCCTGTCCAGGAGCAGTTATCATTACTGTGACCCGTATTTTCAGAGCTGTGATCGTTGTTCTCGTTTCCCTTTCTGCCTCCGCTGTCTGCGAAGAAGGGAGCGATTCACCTGCCCCTTTGCCGGCCGCCCCGCTGCGTATCGCTCATATTTATTACAACGGCAATCACGTTACAAAAGAATATGTCATCAAGCTGTTTTCAGAGCTCGATACCGGCATGGTCTTTGATTCACTGAAAATAAAAAAAGCGAAACAAAAGCTCGAAGCAACCGGCCTTTTTCTGAAAGTTGCCATTTTATCCCTGCAAAATAACGATGCGTTTGATCTCTACATCGTCGTTAAAGAGCCGTTTTATTTCGGGATCACCGCTCTTGATCTGGATCCTTATACCTCCCGCTACGGAAAAAGCGGCAGATGGTACTGCCCTTTTATCGGGCTGGAATATACCAACCTGAGAGGCAGGATGGAAACGGTCAGGCTGTCGGTGCGGCTCTGGGAGTGGCGGACTATTGCGATGAGCTGGATTAAGCCGCTTTTTCCTTCAAAATATTTCATCGGCATAGGCGGTTTTGCCGACGCCCGGCCCGACAACGCGCTGCCACTTGATAGATTGGAATATTCAGCCAGTATCACGGCAGGCAGGCGATGCTTCGAGCGATCAAAGGTGTATTGCAGCGTCATCCCGGATTACCAGCGGAACATCCGCTGGACGGCTGCTCATCGGGATACGACGCATTTTTATCAGGCATTCGGAGCGTTGGGATGGTTCACCGACCGCCGCTCATCCAGTTACGATCCTTCCCGCGGGTGGTCGTTTTTCTTCGAAACACGGTCTAATTTTTTTTATCATGAAGAAACGACCCCGGAGTATGTTCAATTCGCTTCGGACATTAGGGTGTATCATCCGGGCTTTTTCAATAGCCATAAAGCAGCATACCGGTTAAACATCATTTCACGGACCAATGATGCAGGAATTCAAAACCGGCTTGTCCTCGGCGGCATCGGTTCGGTCAGAGGATACGCGAATAGCGGCATCGATCTGCGGAATATCTCTAATAATTCCATTCTCTTCTCATGCGAATACCGCTTCCCTATTTACCAGCTTCCCACGGTCCCCCCGATTCTTCCTGCAGGCGTCTCTAATCTGGTAAGCAAATTTATCGGCGACATCTCTGCCCTGGCGCCGCGTATCGACGGAGCACTGATTGCGGATTACGGAAGAGTTACACGAAGCCGCAGCAACATTATCTCGTTTAACGGCCGGGGATATGTGAGCGGAACTGATTTCGGTTTCGGAATACGCGTCATGGAGCCGACCATGCAGCGGAGCGCATGTCTTGACATCGTCTGGGTGGAAAATCCTTTAATCCATAAAACTGTTTTTTTATCCCAGCCGTCCTGGAGTCTTTATCTCAATTTGTTTTTTTAGAAGCTTGCCTGAACGCACACTCATCTTGTTACTCACCTTCCGACCACAAGCGTTCCGATCATAGGCCTGCCCACGGCCCCGGCAACCTTGAATAAGTAAATACCCGGTGACAGGGCGCTTTTTTCAGCGTCAGACGAAAAGGAGACCATGCGTCCATGAAGGTTGAAAACGCGCACATGCACCGAAGGGTTTTTCTGCAGCCTGCGCAGATCCTTTTCCGTCAGCGCAAACGGCAGCGCTTCAGGCGCCCGGCGCTCAACAGAGCGGTTCACGTTTACCGCTCCTGCTTTAAAAACTTTGAACTCCCAGACGC
>CAISVC010000076.1 GCA_903888815.1 uncultured Fibrobacterota bacterium | reverse complement strand
ATTTCCGCTGCCCCTCGCGATCCGTTATATCAATGGAGCGGTGTTCGCCGATATCGGCAATGCATGGGACCGCAGCGATCAGGTCGGAGGTCTCCCGCTTCCCCGCAAGGTTTACGCCGGCGTCGGCTTCGGCTGCAGAATGGATCTGGGGATGTTTATTCTCAGGTACGATCGGGGCTGGCCTCTTGACGTCGGCGAGGTGTTCGCTTCCCACGGAAAACCGCCTCCGGGTCCGCCGGTGAATTATTTCTCTCTTGGAGCGGAATTTTAACCAAAATTATGCGTTAGAAATCGATGCAGAACCGTACAATCGTGATGCAGAAATGCTTGAAGAATTCGCAGGGCATACCCACGGTGGTATGGCCAAGAAGTCTGAAAGCATTAATGCGCGCGAGATTATGGTTATGCGCGATGAACTAATGCATAATTTGGGTTTTTAAGTTACAGCAAATTCGCCGCGAGCTCCGAAAGCCGCGACCGTTCGCCCTTGGTGAAGGTGATGTGGGCGGATATCGTCTGTTCCTTGAACCGCTCGACGACATAGGTCAGGCCGTTGCTGGAAGAATCGATATAGGGGTTGTCGATCTGATACGGGTCGCCGGTCACGACGATCTTGGTCCCGTCGCCGACCCGCGTGATGATAGTCTTGATCTCATGCGGGGTGAGGTTCTGCGCCTCGTCGATAATGAGGTACTGATTATGGATCGAGCGGCCCCGTATGTAGGTCAGCGGCTCTATGACGAGGATTCCCATGTCGACGAGCTCCCGGAACCCCCGGATCTGCCTGCTGGCGCGGCTGTCTTTACGCATAATAAGCTCTACGTTGTCCGCGATCGGATACATCCACGGCATCAGCTTTTCCTCCACGGTGCCGGGCAGAAAGCCGATGTCCTTTCCCATGGGCAGTGTGGGCCGGGAAACGAGTACACGGGTATAGCAATTTTCATCCACCGTTTTATAAAGGCTCGCCGCGACCGCAAGAAGTGTTTTGCCCGTCCCTGCCTTGCCGACGAGCGTCACAAGCTGTATGGCGTCATTCAGCAGCGCGTCCATGGCGAACACCTGCTCCCGGTTGCGGGGGGTAATGCGCCACGCGTCCTTCTGATTCTCTGAAATCAACCTTACAAGCGTTTTTTTATCCGGATCGAACCGGGCGCCGGCCGTCTGGCCGGGATCGTTCGACGCAATGAGCGTCACATACTGGTGCGGGAACAGCTTCTCCCCCGCCTCGGCGGTCCCTTTTTCGCGGAACGCCTGGATGATGCTCCGGTCGACCGTCAGGTCGCGGTAGCCACAGTAAAGCTCCTCGATATCGACCTTGTCAGACTCGTAATCCTCGACGTCAAGGCCGAGCGCGTCGGCTTTGATGCGCAGGTTGAGGTCCTTGGAGACGAAAACCGTTTCGACACTCTGCGCATGCTGCTTGACGTCGAGCGCTATGGCGAGAATGCGGTTGTCGCGTGTGCCTTCGCGGAGCGCTTCGGGCATGCGCTGCAGCATTCCGCTCGAACCGGTGCGCACAAAGAGCGTGCCGCCGTTCTCGAGCTTGATTCCCTTGACAACCGATGCTTTTCTGCGGAGCTCGTCGAGATAGCGCGACGTCTGCCGGGCATTGCGGCCGGTTTCGCTCTGGTCTTTTTTAAAATGGTCGATATCTTCGATGACCGTAATGGGGATAATGACGTTGTCCGCGCCGAATCTGAACAGCGCCTGCGCCTCGTACAGGAGCACGGTGGTGT
>CAISVC010000075.1 GCA_903888815.1 uncultured Fibrobacterota bacterium | reverse complement strand
TGATCAAGGATAACGTGGGGAACTTTTCCCACAATTTCTGTCAAGTTGTTGAGACCTGCTTGAAGCTGCTGCTCACTGGCTTTGATCAGAGACAGATAAAGAGGCGGGCCGCCGATCATCAACAGTTGAGGTTTCTCTTCCAATATTATTCGGAGTGCCCCACTTGACATCGGGCCTTGGACGTCGGGCGCAAAAAAGGGGAAACCGCCGTCAGAACAGGGTGTCAGCGTCGGGGTACGCATCGTCCGCGCAAAACCGATCAGCGAGAACATTGCCGTACCGGGATCGGTGCTTGCCAATGAACAGGTGGCGCTTAAGGCGGAGGCGTCGGGAAGGATCGTGAACCTCGCTCTGCGGGAAGGTGCGGAAGTCGCAAAGGGCGACCTTCTTGTCAAAATCAACGACGCGGACCTGCAGGCCCAGCTCGAAAAGGCCCGGGCCTCGTTTAAGCTGGCGCAGGACCGTGAAGCCCGCCAGAAAACGCTTCTTGCAAAAGAGCTTATCAGCAGGGAAGACTACGACCTTTCGGCCATGGAACTCAATGCGAGCCGGGCCGACATTGATCTGCTCGGGGCGCAGATTGACAAAACTGAAATCCATGCTCCGTTCGACGGGCGCGTGGGCCTCAGGTATGTGAGCGAAGGCGCCTTTGTGTCGGTCGGCACCACCATTGCCGATTTCGTAAAAGTGAGGCCGCTGAAAGTCGAATTCTCCGTCCCCGAACGCTATGCCGGAAGAATCGGGCCCGGAACGAAGCTGTCATTCACCATTCAGGGGTCTCTCGCGGTTCATAACGCCACCGTGTACGCGCAGCAGCCCCTGATCGACGAAGCCACCCGCTCCCTGCGGCTGCGGGCGCTCTGCAACGGCAGCGAAAGCGGCGTTCTTCCCGGCGCCTTTGCCGATGTCCGGCTGACGCTCGGAGAAAATCCGCATGCCGTTGCGGTACCGAGCAAGGCGCTGGTGCCTGACATAAAGGGCCAGAAAGTATTTCTCGTCAGAGAACGTAAAGCGTTCCCGCAGCCGGTCATCACCGGCGTGCGCGACGACGAAGACGTTGAAATAGTACAAGGAGTGGCCGAAGGCGACACCGTGGTCACCACCGGCGTGCTTATCCTCCGTCCGGGCATGACCGTAGACATAAAAAATATAGAGTGACGGGTTTGCATGCGCTTTCCATCGATCTTCATCAACCGTCCGGTACTCGGAACGGTCGTCAACATCATCATCGTGCTCTTCGGCCTTATCGGCGCCACGTTCCTCGGCGTCCGCGATTATCCTGCGCTCGACCCGCCGCTCATCACCGTGAACACCACCTATACGGGCGCGAACCCGGACGTCACTGAAACCCAGATCACCGAACCGCTCGAGGAGTCGATCAACGGCATCGGCGGCATCCGCACGCTCACCTCCACGAGCTCCGAAGGTCAGAGCGTCATCATGGTCGAGTTCAACCTCGGCACCGACCTTGAAGCAGCGGCAAATGACGTGCGCGACCGCGTGTCGCGCGCCATGCGCAACCTGCCGCTTGACGCCGACCCTCCGGTGATCACCAAGGCTGACGCCAACGCATCGCCGATTATCAACGTGAGCCTCAAGAGCGACAAGCGCAGCCCGCTCGATCTGACCGCCTATGCCACCGATGTGTTCAAGGAACGGCTCCAGACCATTCCGGAAGTGAGCGAGGTGCGCATCTGGGGCGAGAAGAAGTATGCGATGCGGTTGCGGCTGGATCCCCTGAGAATGGCCGCCGCGGGCCTTACGGCGCAGGACATAAAGGCCGCCATAGACCGGGAAAACATCGAGCTTCCGTCAGGCCGGATCGAGGGAGGGACGACCGAGCTGACCATCCGCACGCTGAGCGGTCTGCACACGGAAAAAGATTTCAATGATCTGATCATCAAGGGAAACAGCGGCCAGATCACCCGGCTCAGCGACATCGGCAGGGCCGAATACGGCTTTGAGAACGAACGCACCATCCTCAAGCGCGACGGCGTTCCCATGATCGGCGTGGTGCTCGTACCCCAGCCCGGCGCCAACCATATTGCCATTGCGGATGAGTTTTACAAAAGGTACAAGGTGCTCCTCCGGGAACTGCCGCGGGATATCAGTGCGGAAATCGGTTTCGATATCACGAAAACCATACGAAAATCCATCGCCGAGGTGCTGGAGACCATCGCAATAGCGTTTTTTCTCGTGATGCTCGTGATCTTCGTGTTCTTCCGCACCTGGCGCGCGACCCTTATCCCCATGCTTGCCATCCCCATATCGCTGGTGGGCGCGTTTTTCATCATGTACCTGTGCGGTTTTTCGATCAACATCCTCACGCTGCTCGCCATTGTGCTCGCCACCGGGCTTGTGGTCGATGACGCAATCGTGGTGCTTGAAAACATTTATGTCAAGATAGAAAAAGGAATGGCGCCGGTCGAAGCGGGGCACAGGGGCTCGTCCGAAATTTTCTTCGCCATTATCTCAACCACGCTGTCGCTAACTGCCGTGCTGATGCCGGTCATTTTCCTGCAGGGACTCACCGGCCGGCTGTTCCGGGAATTCGGCGTCGTACTGGCAGGTTCGGTGCTGCTCTCGGCCTTTGTTTCGCTGTCCATCACGCCCATGCTGTGCACTAAATTCCTGAAGCACCATGAACCGCATTCCCGGTCGCTCTACGCCGTGACCGAACCTTTTTTCGAGCGTTTGATTTCCGGCTACCGCGCTTCCCTTGAGAAGATGATGATGCGGCGCTGGCTCGCCTTTCCGGTGATCGTCATTGCCCTTGGACTGATCGCCGGGCTGTTCCCGCTGCTGCCGTCGGAACTCGCGCCGCTTGAGGACCGCAGTCGCCTCTCGATTTCCGCGACCGCGCCCGAAGGCGCCTCCTTTGAATATATGGTTGATTACATGGACAACCTGTACGACCGGGTCAGGGCCTCGGTGCCGGAACGCGACGGTGCCATTTACATGGTCCCCGGATCTGCCAGCGGAGCAGGGGCGGTGAATTCCGGCGCCATGCGGCTATTCCTTATCGATCCCTCGAAACGCAGGCGCAGCCAGCAGGAGATCGCCAACCAGCTCGGGAAGCAGCTGAAACTTTATACCGGCGCCCGTGCGTTCGCTTCGCAGGAGCAGACCATCGGCATCGGCGCGGGCCGCGGAGGGCTGCCGGTTCAGTATGTGCTCAAGGCGCCTGATCTTGACAAACTGAAAGACAAACTTCCCCTGTTTTTTCAGGAGGCCTCAAAGAGTCCGCTCTTTTCGGCGGTAGACGTAAACATGAAATTCAACAAGCCCGAGCTTCGCGTCACCATAAACCGTGACAAGGCGCGCGACCTCGGCGTCTCTGCCCTCGACGTGGCAAGCGCGCTGCAGTTTTCTCTCTCCGGTGACCGGTACGGCTACTTCATCCGCAACGAGAACCGGAAACAGTACTGGGTGATCGGACAGTACGACCGGCCGAACCGCGACAAACCTGCGGACCTGACGTCTTCCTTTGTCAAGAACAAAAACGGCGACCTCGTGCGGCTCGACAATCTGGTGAACGTGACCGAATCCAGCACGCCTCCCCAGCTCTACCGTTTCAACCGGTATATTTCGGCCACGGTATCCGCAGGACTCACGCCGGGCCGCACGCTCGGCGAGGGTATAAAGGAAATGGACCGGATCGGCAGGAAAGTGCTTGACGAGTCATTTTCAACCGCCCTGTCGGGCCCCAGCCGCGATTTCGCCGAAAGCTCGTCGAGCATGCTCTTTGCTTTCGGCCTTGCCCTTGTTCTTGTGTACCTTGTTCTGTCCGCGCAGTTCGAGAGCTTCCGGAGCCCGTGTATCGTGATGATGACCGTACCCCTCGCAATTTCCGGCGCGCTGTTCGCGCTCTGGTATTTCAACCAGACCATGAACATTTTCAGCCAGATCGGGATCGTCATGCTGGTCGGGCTCGTGGCAAAGAACGGCATCCTCATCGTGGAGTTCGCCAATCAGCGCCGCCGGGCAGGCATGCCGCTCGGCCCCGCGATAGTCGATGCTGCAGCGTCAAGGTTCAGGCCCATTGTCATGACCAGCTTCACGGTCATGCTGGGCTCGCTTCCCATTGCGCTGGCCATCGGCGCCGGTGCAAAAAGCAGGGTGTCGATGGGTATTGCTATTATCGGCGGGCTTCTGTTTTCACTCGTCCTGTCGCTGTACGTTGTGCCGGCGGTGTATACCTATATAAGCCCGAAGGACAATAAAAAGCAATAACCTATGCTCATTGATCCCCGCGCAAAACAGAAATTCGACCGCACCGCCGTTTGCGAACGGTGTTTCCGCCCGAAGGACAATTGCTTCTGCGGCAGGGTGCCGTCACTTGACAACAGGATCAGCGTCGTGATCCTCCAGCACCCGCAGGAGCAGTTCAAGGCGCTCAACTCGGCCCGTCTCGCCCACCTTCTCCTTAAAAACAGCCGGCTGTTTGTCGGGCTCTCGTGGCCTAATTTCAGAAAAGTCGCCGGGGCCGACGGAATGCCGTCGGAGTGGGGAGTGCTGTTTTTAAAGCCGGATCAGCATGAAGGCAACCGGCCGGTGTCCGTGATCAACCGTAAAAAAAGACCGGTGGAAAACACTGCGTTTCTCCGCGGCATCATCGCGCTTGACGGGTCGTGGAAACAGGCCAAGGCGCTCTGGTGGCGCAACCCGTGGCTTTTAAAACTCAGCCGCATCGGCCTGAACCCCGGCCGCCCTTCCCTGCGGCCGCAGGTAAAAGAGGGGGGCCTTTCGACCATCGAGGCAATCGCCTTTGCGCTGGAGCATCTGGGTGACAAACCGGAAATCCCCTCCCAGCTTCGCACGAAATATCAGGAACTGATTATTGGAACCCGATAAAGAGACAACCTTTTTGAACCACCTGTTTCCGATTTTGTAGGGGCGGGGTCGTCCCGCCCCGTGTTTTATCCGCCATGAATCGGTCGGTATTTCAATTAAAAAAAACAGGGCGCGAAGACCGCGCCCCTGCAATCTCGAAACGACCCTCCGGAAAATTATTTATTCTTAAATTTCCTTACCGCCTTTGCGATCTCCTTCATCCTGTCAATCCCGCCCTTCTTCTGCAGCAGGTTGCCGGTCACGATGATGTCCGCCCCGGCCGCAAGGATCCCGCGTGCAGTCTGCACGTCCCGGATGCCGCCGCCGACGATGAGCGGAATGTCGATGTAGGACTTGACTTTCCGTATCATATCGCAGGGCACCGGCTGCGGTGCGCCGCTGCCCGCCTCAAGGTAGACCATTTTCATGCCCATGTACTGGGCGGCCAGCGCATGCGCCGCCGCAATATCCGGTTTTGTCCGGGGCAGCGGCCGCGTGTTCGACATGAACTCGACCGAGGTCACGGCGCCGGACTCGATGAGCATATAGGCGGTGGCGATGGGCTCGATGCCGAGTTTACGGATGATCGGCGCCGCCTTCACATGCTCGCCGATAAGCTTCTCCGGATTGCGGCCCGAGATGAGCGAAAGGTAGAGCAGCGCGTCGGCGCGCTCCGAAAGCTGGGTCGCATCGCCGGGAAAGAGTATGACGGGAATGGAGACTTTATGTTTGATCATCGTTACAAAAGTATCAAACAGATTCGTGCGCAGAAGGCTCCCGCCGATGAGCACCGCATCCACGCCGCCCGTGCGTTCGGCCGCAGCCGCGATGCGTCCTGCCACGCGGGGTGAAAAATCGTCCGGGTCAAGCAAAATCCAGTACTGGCGCCTGCCTTTTTCAACCTGTTTCCGGATGGATTCGAACACGGATTTCCGTCTCATCGGGCCGCCTTTGTTTTTTGACTGATGATGCGTCTGGCTTCGGCGAGCGCATCATCCAGTTTGGAAGGATCCTTGCCGCCGGCCTGCGCGCGGGCCGCAGAACCGCCGCCTGAACCGCTGACCTTTACCGAGGCGGCCTTGACGATCTCGCCGCAATGGATGCCGAATTCCCTGACCGCCGCGTCTCCGGCGCACGCGGCAAGCATTACCGCGCCCTCACTCACGCCTGCAAGCACGATGACCGCCGTATCGAGCTTTTTCTGCCTGATGGCGTCGGAAACGCCGTTGAGTATCGCGCCGAAACTCTTTTTATCGATTGACCCTGCATTATGGACATGCCATTTAAGCGCGCCTTTGTTCGCACACGCGCTTTCAAGAATCAATCCCGTTTTGTGCGATGTCTGCTCGGCCGAAAGCGCGGCATGGTTCCTTGCAAGTTCGTCCACGGTGTCAAGGGTAGCCTTCATGCGCTCAAGAAGCGCCCCCCTGCCGGTCTTGAACAGTGCCGCGGCCTCCTGCACTATACACTCGGTGCGCTGAAAAAATTTAAGGCTTTCCATGCCGGTAATCGCCTCGATGCGCCGGACGCCCGCCGAAATGCTGCTCTCTTCAACGATATGGAAAAGACCGATCCTGCCGGTCGAGCTGACATGCGTGCCGCCGCACAGTTCCTTTGAAACACCCCCTATGATGACGACGCGCACCCGGTCTCCGTACTTTTCGCCGAAGAGCGCCATGGCGCCCTCTTTTTTTGCTTCTTCCGTATCCATGATGACGGTGTCGACTTTCACGTCATCGAGAATCCATGCGTTCACGAGATTCTCCACGCCGTCAAGCTGGTCTTTTTCAAGGGCTTTGAAATGAGTGAAGTCAAAACGCAAACCGGATGCGTCGACCCGCGAGCCCGACTGCCGCACATGGCTGCCGAGAATTGTCCGCAGCGCAGCCTGCAGAAGATGGGTTGCCGAATGATTGCGCCGTATCGCGGCCCGGCGCTCCTGTTCGATTGCCGCGATGAGCGATCCTGAAAAATCTTCCCTGATAACGGCACTGTCGGCGTGACAGCGGTGAACGACGAGATCGTTCCACTTTATCGTATCGTTGACGATAATCGTTTTCCCTGTTGTCGTGCGGAGGCACCCGATATCGCCGACCTGTCCGCCTGATGCCGCGTAAAACGGCGTTTTGTCGAGGATCAGAAGATACGCCGTTCCTCCCTCCCCGTTTTCGACCGCCTTGTAGCGGCACACATTCACCGCCGCCCTATCCTGTTCGTAGCCGACAAAGGTTGTCCCGGCGCACGGCGCGATTTCGATCCAGCCTCCGGGCGTCAGGCCCGCCTCATCGGCCCTGCGCGCTTCGCGGCCCCGCGTCTTCTGTTCCTCCATGAGGCGGCCGAACTCCTTTTCGTCAATAGTCAGCCCCTTCTCGGCCGCCATGAGGCGGGTGAGGTCCATGGGAAAGCCGTACGTATCATAAAGCGCGAACACGTCGCTGCCGGCCAGGACTTTCGCCCCCTGCTTTGAACATTGGTCAACCATGACGCCGAACTTCTGGATGCCCTGTTCGAGCGTTGCGCCGAAACGCTCCTCTTCGGAGCGGATCACCTCTTCGACGTGCGCGCGGCGTTCCTTTATTTCCGGAAACGCTTCACCCATCACGGCCGCGACCTGCGGCACGAGCCGGTGCAGAAACGGTTCCGTGCATCCGAGTTCGCGTCCGAAGCGGGCGGCGCGGCGCAGGAGCCTTCGCACCACGTATCCCCTGCCCTCGTTCGACGGGAACGCGCCGTCCGTGATGGCGAACACGAGCGCGCGCGTATGGTCGGCGGCCACGCGGAACGGCGTGCCTTCGGCGCCGGGTTTATAGGTGCGGCCGGAAATTTTTTCAAGCTCCCTGATTATCGGCATGAAAAGGTCGGTGTGGTAGTTCGAGTCAACGCCCTGGAGAATCGCCACGACCCGCTCGAACCCCATGCCCGTGTCAACGTGCTTCGACGTGAGCGGAACGAGCGCTCCGCCCTTTTCGCGGTTGTACTGGATGAACACGAGGTTCCAGAGCTCGCGGTAACGCGCGTTTTCGCCATTGACACCTGCGACAGGGTCGGCGAAGGTGCGCTCCCGCGTCGCCGCGTCGCCGGTGTCGTAGTGGATCTCGGAGCACGGCCCGCACGGCCCGGTCTCGCCCATCTCCCAGAAGTTGCCTGCTTCGCCGAACCGCATGATACGCTCATGCGGGATATCGGTCTCGCTTTTCCAGAAACCCATGGCCTCGTCGTCGTCTTTGTAAACAGTGACGAAAAGCCGGTCCTTGTCCAGTTTCCAGACCCCGGTCAGAAGCTCCCATCCCCAGCGGATCGCCTCTTTTTTGTAATAGTCGCCGAACGACCAGTTGCCGAGCATCTCGAAGAACGTGTGGTGGTAGTGGTCGCGGCCCACCTCCTCGAGGTCGTTGTGCTTGCCCGATACGCGCATGCATTTCTGGGTATTGGCCGCGCGCCGCAGCCCTGCGGGGTTGTCGCCGAGGAATATCGTCTTGAACTGGTTCATGCCCGCGTTGGTGAAAAGCAGGGTCGGGTCGTCCTGCGGCACGACCGGCGCGCCGGGAATAATCGCATGGTCGTGCTTTTTAAAGAAGTTTATGAAGTCGTTGCGGATTTCTTTTGATGTTTTCATAATCCTTTAAATTAATAATTTTTTTTTGGGCGTGCCCCTCGCCAGCTTTCGCTGGTTCGGGTCGGCGTGGTTCCGGGCTACCCTCCGGTCGGTCGCTTCGCGACTGGCTTCGCCACCCTTCGCCTGCCTCACGCGAAAAACCAATTAACAATATACTGCAATAACTGTTTCGTTATTTTTGGTTTAAATGGAAAACTGCTCGTGGGTGCCCCCACACAAAAGTATCATGCTCATGCCAACCGCTACCCGGGGGTCACCCGGCTCAGCCATCCAGAAACATTTAATTATTTTTATTCCGCTTCGCTACTTGTTACCGCTTCAGCATCGGCTGTTGTCCCGAAACTCTTCTTCGCCGCGCCCTTTTCGCGCACCTTTTTCTCGATCTCGTCGAGAACGTCACGGTGTTCGATAAGAAAGTCGCGCGCCTTTTCGCGGCCCTGGCCGATCCGCTCGCCGTTGTATGAAAACCACGCGCCGCTCTTTTCGATGATCTCCATTTCCGCGGCCAGGTCGAGCACGTCGCCCTCGAACGATATGCCTTTACCGTAGAGAATGTCGAACTCCGCATCGCGGAACGGCGGCGCGACCTTGTTCTTCACCACTTTGGCGCGCGTGCGGTTGCCGATGACCACCTCGCCGTCTTTTATGGCCGCGATACGCCGGATATCGATGCGCACCGACGCGTAGAATTTGAGCGCGTTGCCGCCGGTCGTGGTCTCCGGGTTGCCGAACATCACGCCGATTTTCATGCGGAGCTGGTTGATGAAAATCAGGCTGGTTTTCGATTTCGATAGAATGCCGGTGAGTTTGCGCAGCGCCTGCGACATGAGTCTCGCCTGCAG
>CAISVC010000074.1 GCA_903888815.1 uncultured Fibrobacterota bacterium | reverse complement strand
GGTGTTGACTTTTTTAAGGTCATATCTTAATTTAGTCATATGAAACTCAGGCGCTATCTGGAAAAAAGCGTGCGCGATCTCTGTTTTGCGGACCACAAAATGGCTTTCATGTCGGGTCCGCGCCAGTGCGGTAAAACGACGTTTGCGAAAATGATGCTTAACGAGCGTGCGTCCGGCAGCTATTACAACTGGGACGACGTCGAATTCCGCAAGCTGTGGACGCTGCATCCCCGGCAGACCATCCGGCAGAGCGGCGGCGGCACAAAAGGTATCCCGCTCATCGCCTATGACGAAATCCACAAAGCGCGGGGATGGAAGAGTACGCTGAAGGGCATTTATGACACGCGCGAAAATCCCGTGGATATTCTGGTTACCGGCAGCGCCCGCCTGAACGTTTTCATGAAAGGCGGCGACAGTCTAGTCGGAAGGTATTACCATTTCCGCATGCACCCGTTTTCTCTGGGAGAGCTGTTCCGGCCGGCTCCGCCGGAACCCGGTTCCCTCATTGCCCGTCTTATGAATCGTTCCATGCAAAAAAAACCGGAACATCACGAACGCTATGCGGCGCTGTTTAAATTCGGGGCATTTCCCGAGCCGCTGCTCGCTCAAAACGAAAAAAAAGCCCGCCTGTGGCGCGCCACACGGATAGAACGGGTGATCCGCGAAGATCTCCGCGATTTGAGCAGAATTCCGGAACTCAGCCGGATCGAAATGCTGAGCGCCCTGCTTCCGGACAGGGTCGGCTCACCGTTGTCCGTCAACTCCCTCAAGGACGACCTTGAAGTCAGCCACGAAACCGTACGGCGCTGGATAGACTACCTCAAGGCGCTTTATTACGCCTTCGAGATCAAACCTTATTTTCGTTCCGTTGCGCGCTCCCTGCGGAAAGAAGGAAAAATTTATTTATGGGATTTCAGCGAGATAAACAACCCGGGCCCGCGTTTTGAAAACTGCATTGCCGCACACCTTCTCAAATCCTGCGATTTCTGGACCGACGCCGGATTCGGATCGTTTGACCTCCATTACCTGAGAAACAAAGAGAAGCAGGAAATCGATTTCCTTATAACGCACGACGCGAAACCTCTGCTCGCGGTGGAAGCCAAGCTCAACGATACATCGCCGTCTCCACACTGGGAGAAATTTCTGCGGCAGACAGCATGCCCGTGCGGCCTGCAGATCGTGGGCGTCCCCGGAGTATGGAAAAAAGACGGCCCCCTGATTACCGCAAGCGCGGAAGAAGCTCTGTTGTACTTTGCGTAAAATACGACCGCCGTGACCGGCCCCTGGGCCTCTAAAGCCGTTCTTCTTAATAATGCTATTATTCATAATAAGGCCTTTAGGGAGTAAATGATTTTACTCCTGTGATGGCCTAAAGGCCGGAAGACTTTTACGGATAACGGCCGTGCTTCCACAAATCACTATCTGTGGTAGAATGACAGGAAAAATCATACCATATATATGCATATCTGTTTCATTCGAATCATTTTTATTGTATTTTATTTGCTGTTTGATGTCAGGCAACGCCCGGATACAATTAACGATTATTGATTGCTACCTACCATGAGCACACGAATCAACATCCCGATTTACGACGAAAGCAAAATCAAGACGCTCTCATCGCTCGAGCACATCCGGCTGCGTACCGGCATGTACATCGGCAGGCTCGGCGACGGGTCGAACCCTGACGACGGCATCTACATGCTGCTCAAGGAAATTGTGGACAATGCCATTGACGAATACATCATGGGGTTCGGCAGGAAGATCGACGTGGCCGTGGAGGACAACACGGCAAAAATCAGGGACTACGGCCGCGGCATACCATTGGGCAAAGTGATCGACTGCGTCTCCACCATCAACACGGGCGCCAAGTACAACGACGACGTGTTCCAGTTCAGCGTGGGGCTGAACGGCGTGGGCGCCAAGGCGGTCAACGCGCTGTCGAGCCACTTCAGGGTGGTTTCGTACCGTGAAGGGGAATTTTTCGAGGCGGTATTTACGCAGGGAAAGTTTAAATCAAAAAAGAAGGGCGCAACGAAAGAGTCTGACGGCACGTTTGTGGAGTTCATTCCTGACCCGGAGATCTTCAGCGAGTACAAGTTCAATCCCGAATTCGTGCAGAAACGGCTCTGGAACTACGCCTACCTGAATGCCGGGCTCAAACTGTTCTATGAGAAGGAGAAGATCGAGTCGAAAAACGGCCTCCTCGACCTGCTGGCCGCCGAGATCGGCGAAAAGACGGTGTATCCAATCGCCTATTTCAAGGCGAAGCAGATCGAAGGCGCCTTCACCCACACGGGCAGCTACGGCGAGACCTACTTTTCATTTGTAAATGGCCAGCACACGGCGGACGGCGGCACCCACCTGTCGGCGTTCCGCGAAGGCGTGCTCAAGGGAATCAACGAGTTTTTCAAGAAGGATTACAACGGCGTCGACGTGCGCGAAGGCATCGCCGGCGCCATCGCGATCAAGGTGAAAAATCCGGTGTTCGAGTCGCAGACCAAGAACAAGCTCGGCAACGCCGAGATCCGGGGCTGGATCATCTCTGAAGCCAAGTCCGGCGTGGTCGATTTCCTGCACAAGAACGGCGAGGCGGCCAGGCTTCTGGAGTCCAAGATCGTGCAGAACGAAAAACTGCGCACCGAGCTCAACGCCGTTAAGAAAGAGGCGAAGGAGGCGGCGAAACGGATCGAAATAAAGATCCCGAACCTCAAAGACTGCAAATACCACCTGCAGGACGGGGCCAGGGGCGGGGATTCAACGATCTTCATTACCGAAGGTCAGTCTGCCGGCGGGTCGATTATTTCCGCGCGCGACGTCATGACGCAGGCGATCTTTACGCTCAAGGGCAAGCCGCTGAACGTGTTCGGCAGGAACCGCGCCGCCATCTACCAGAACGAAGAGCTGTACAACACGATGATGGCGCTCGGCATCGAGGAGGACATTGAAAACCTGCGCTACAACCGGATCGTGCTCGCCACCGACGCCGACGTTGACGGGTTCCATATCCGCAACCTGCTCATGACGTTTTTCCTCAATTATTTCGAGGAGCTCGTGGTCGCCGGCCATGTGTTCATCCTCGAGACGCCGCTGTTCCGCGTCCGGAACAAACAGGAGACGCGGTACTGTTACAGCGAAAAGGAACGTGACGCTGCGGTAAAGCAGATAGCCGGCCCCGAAGTGACGCGGTTCAAGGGCCTGGGCGAGATTTCGCCCAGCGAGTTCGGCCAGTTCATCGGCGAAAAGATCCGGCTTGTTGAGGTGAATGTGAAGTCGGTCAAGTTCATTCCCGAGACCCTTGAGTTTTACATGGGGAAAAACACGCCGGAGCGCCGCGATTACATCATGGAGAATCTGCTCTGATGGCATTTATAAAAAATTTATACGATACCAATTTCCTCGAATACGCCTCGTACGTCATAAAAGACCGGGCAATACCGCACCTCGACGACGGGCTCAAGCCCGTGCAGCGCCGCATCCTGCACACCCTCTTCGAGATGGACGACGGCAAGTTCCACAAGGTGGCCAATGCGGTGGGCCAGTGCATGCGCTACCATCCGCACGGTGACGCGTCGATCGGCGAGGCGCTCGTGGGTCTCGCCAACAAGGACCTGTTTATTGACAAGCAGGGAAATTTCGGCAACATCTTCACCGGCGACCCTGCCTCGGCCGTGCGGTACATCGAATGCCGGCTCTCGCCGCTTGCAAAGGAAACCATTTTCAACCCGGAAGTTACCGAGTTCGTGCCCTCGTACGACGGCCGTAACAAAGAGCCGGTGACCCTGCCCGCAAAGATACCGGTTCTGCTGGCGCTCGGCGCCGACGGCATCGCGGTCGGCATGGCGACGAAGATCCTGCCGCACAACCTGATCGAGCTTCTTGAGGCCGTGATCGCGTGCCTGAACGACGAACAGCTTCTGGTATTCCCTGATTTTCCGACCGGCGGGCTTGCCGACGTATCGGAATACAACGACGGCAACGGGAAGGTGCTCGTCCGCGCGGAACTTGAAACGAGCGACGAAAAGCGGATCGTGATCCGCGAACTGCCCTTCGGTTCCACGACCGAGTCGCTCATTGCCTCGATCGAGGACGCCTCGCGCAAGGGCAAGCTCAAGATCGCGGGCATCAGCGACTATACGGCCGAGAACGTGGAGATCGAGGTGCGCCTGGCGCGCGGCGTGCACACGCGCGACACGGTCGATGCGCTCTACGCTTTTACCGAATGCGAGCAGGCAATAACGGTCAACATGGTGGTGATCAAGGACAACAAGCCCGTTATCATGACCGTATCGCAGATCATCAAGCACAACGCCGACCGTCTGGTCGAGATCCTGCGCGCGGAACTCAAACTCGAAGAGAAGCAGCTCAGGGACAGGCTGCACGCACGAACACTCGAACAGGTTTTCATCGAAAACCGCGTGTACAAGAAAATCGAGGACAAGTCGTCGGCGCAGGGGGTCATCGACGCGGTACAGAAGGGGCTCGAACCGTTCCAGGACGAGATAAAGCGTGAGGTGACGAACGAGGACGTGGAAACCCTGCTCAAGATACCGATCAGGCGCATCAGCCAGTACGATATCAACCGCGCAAAGAAGGAGATGCAGGAGATAAAAGACCGCCTTGCCCAGATCCGCAAACATCTGGCCGCGATCACCGAATACGCCGTGAGTTTCATCGAAAAAACGATGAAAAACTATAAGGATTCGTTTCCGAGAAAAACCGAGCTCATTTCCTTCACCAAAGTTGACGTGCGCGAAGCAGCGCAACGCAATTTGAAACTGCGTTATGACCGTGACACCGGGTATTTAGGGTACGAGGTGAACGGCAACGTGCTGTTCGACGTGTCGCCGTACGACCGCATTCTCGTGATCCGCAAAACGGGCGCCTACTCGGTGTCGGACGTCGCGGACAAGATGTTCGTGGACAAGGGCATGCTCTACTGCGGGTTCGCGGACAAGGAGACCACATCGAAGACCATATTCACGGTCGTGTACCGCGACGACGAGACCGGCCATCCCTACATAAAACGCTGCAAAATCGAGCAGTTCATCCTGAACAAGGGCTACTCCATTGTGCCGGAAAAGAGCACTCCGCTCAAGCTCACCACCGCCCCGAACGCGGAACTGCAGGTCGAGTACAAGCCGCTGCCGCGCATCCGCGTGCTCGAAGAGACGTTCAAGGCAGGCGACTATCTGGTGAAAGGCGTCAAGGCCGGAGGGGTGCGGTTGGCGGCCAGAGAAATAAAGTCGGCGAAGTTCATGAGCCTCGACGGGGATCAGGTGGAGATGGGAATAAAGGAGAAGCCCGAAGAGGGGGAGCAGACCGAATTGCCGATAAAGGAAAAAGGGAAAGAATAAAAAATTGAAATAGCGTGCAGGCGCCGCAATTAAACCATGAAGAAAGCCTTAAAAGCGATCCTCCTTAAAATTCCTTATATCAGAAATGTCATTAAAAGGCGTGATTTGCTGTGGGAAAGTTATCGCCGGTGCGGTTGTTTCCCCGGCCATTATCACAGTCCTATTCCTTTGCTGGAGGATGTTGAAAGAGATGCCGGAAAAATTTTTGAAAATGAAGAAATCAGGGATATACATCTGCACACGGATGAGCAGTTCCGGCTTGTACAGAAATTAAAAACATATTACAAAAAGGTTCCTTATGGATTTAACGAACAGGACTCGCGTCATTTCAGGTATACCTCAAAGGGCGCTTTTTATCGCTATTCCGATGCGATCTTCCTGTTCTGCATGATGATGCACTTTAAGCCGGGGAAAATAATTGAAATAGGTTCCGGGCATTCCTCTGCCATTATGCTGGATACTAATGAGATTTTCTTTGAAAATAAAATCCAGCTTTCTTTTATCGAGCCGTATCCCGAGGAAAGGCTGTATACGGTACTGAGAAAAGATGATAAACAAAGATCAGCCGTCATTAAAAGTTACCTGCAGGACATGGAGGCGGGTTTTTTTCAGTCCCTGGATGAAAACGATATTTTATTCGTTGATTCGAGTCATGTATCCAAAGTCGGAAGCGATGTTAATTACATTTTCTTTACTATATTGCCGGTGCTGAAACCCGGTGTTTTAATACATTTTCATGATATATTCTTTCCCTTTGAGCTCCCGAAACATTGGATTTTCGAGAATAAGTGGTTCTGGAACGAGAGTTATCTGCTCAGGGCTTTCTTAATGAACAACAACGATTATGAAATTGTATTGTTCAATTCGCTGCTTCAGAAGAAATACCGGCGATGGTTTGAAGTTGAGATGCCCGATTGTTTAATCGGAAGTGAAGATACCGGATCGATTTGGATACAAAAAATCAGATAGCCGCATTGCCAATCAAAAGGCAGGGGCGGGTTTAAAACCCGCCCCTGCAAGTGCCACAAAATACAGGATAAATAGTTACTTTGTAAGATACTCCAGCACAATTTTGAGTATCCGCCGGATCGGCTCTGCAGCGCCCCAGAGGAGCTGGTCGCCGACCGTGAACGCGGCCAGATACGACGGGCCCATGAGCATCGGGCGCAGACGGCCGATGGGCACGGTAAGCGTTCCTGAGACCGCGGCAGGGGAGAGCTCCCTGATCGTTGCTTCCCTGGTGTTCGGAACCACCTTGACCCACTCATGGTCGGACGCGAGCATGGCCGTGATCTCGTCTATGGGCACCTCTCTCGCAAGCTTGATGGTAAGACCCTGGCTGTGACAGCGCATTGCGCTCACGCGCACGCACACGCCGTCGACCGGGATCGTCTTTTTAGTGCCGAGAATTTTGTTGGCTTCGACAGAACCTTTCCACTCTTCGCGGGTCTGGCCGTTCTCCATGGGTTTATCGATCCACGGGATCAGGCTTGCCGCAAGCGGAGCGCCGAAATTGGCAACCGGCATGGCGCCGCTCCGGAGTTCTCCGGTCACGATCCGGTCGAGATCGAGCGCCGTTGAGGACGGATTTTTCAGAGCGTCCTTTGCGGCTGCGGAAAGGTGGGCCATCTGGGCAACCAGTTCGATCATGTTTTTCGCGCCGGCGCCAGAGGCGGCCTGATAGGTCATTGACGAAATCCACTCGACGAGATTTCTCCTGAAAAGACCGGACAGCGCCATGAGCATGAGGCTGACCGTGCAGTTGCCGCCGATATAGTCCCTGACGCCCGCCTTGAGTCCGCGGTCGATCACATCGCGGTTTACCGGATCAAGCACGATAATGCTCGCATCCCGCATGCGGAGGGTCGAGGCGGCATCGATCCAGTAGCCTTTGAACCCTTCGTTCCTCAGCCTGTCGTAGACTTCAGCGGTGTAATCGCCGCCTTGGCAGGAAACGAGAACGTCGAACCCGGACAGCGCCTTGAGGTCGCGCGCGTCCTGCAGCGGAGGAGCGGAAATGCCGATCGAAGGGCCTTTGCCGCCCGCCTGCGAGGTGGAAAAAAAGACCGGTTCGAAACCTTTGAAATCATGCTCCCCGGCCATGCGTTCCATGAGTACGGAACCGACCATGCCGCGCCACCCGATAAAACCGACACGTGCCATACCTGTCCTTTCTGGAAATCAATTACTTTACTGGTAAGATTCCGCAGATTCCGTCGTTGAAAAATAAATTCTTTTTCTCCGGAGTAACAAATAAAAAAGGCAGGCTTCCGGCCTGCCTTTTTTATACTACGCTGAAAATCGGCGTCGGCGGTTTTTACCAGCGCTGACGGCGCGGCCGGTCGGTTTTCGGCCGTGCCTCGTTGACATTGAGCGCCCTGCCCTTGAACTCCTTGCCGTTCAGGGCCTTCATCGCGTTCTGGGCCTGTTCGGCTTGCGCCATTTCAACAAACCCAAAGCCCTTGGGCCGGCCGCTGTCTCTATCGGCAATGATATTGACAGACGTTACTTCGCCGAATTCCGCGAAGAGCTGGCGCACTTCGTCTTCCGTCGC
>CAISVC010000073.1 GCA_903888815.1 uncultured Fibrobacterota bacterium | reverse complement strand
TATCCCAGGTGATCATCCTAAACATAGTAAACCGTCCCAAGATACGCAGCATGATATCGTTCCGGCCCAGTATGTCATGAAAGTATCAGATCAGGGAACCAGATCCGTCGTTCTCAAGGCGCCGGTCCGCTGCGGATTCTGATATGCCGGATATTATTGTTTCTCGATTGACATGAAAGAAGATGATCAGTTTGTCAGAAACAGGCGGTAGGCGACGCTTTTTCCGTTTAATGACAGGACGACGATAAAGAGACTGTTGTTTGCCAGAGTCAGACCGCAGTTTCGCTGCAATGGGGTATCTATTCCTTTTGTCCGCTGCAGCACTCTTCCCCGCAGGTCCATGACTTCCACGGTTACCTCTTTATTCCACAACCAGTCGGGTACGGCGATTTTCTGACGGGCTATGGTCACCATTTTCATTCCGCACTGCTCCTGCGACCGGGGAGACGCCGATACCGATACCGATGCCGGTTTGCCGTTGCACGCAAACTCATGAATCGAAACAAACTTACCGGTTATAGCGCACTTTGCGTACAACCGTATTTTGCTGGTCGTCGCATCGAAAAACTGCCGTGACCACCCCGCGCAGTTGGATGCTTTATAGGGAAAAACATCGGACCATTCGGTGCCGTTCCACTGCGCGATCTTCCAGTCGGTGACCTGATTGTCGCTGTTGTCCTCATAAAGCGATGCGCGGGAGATTTTCATTGCGGAACCGAAATTGAACTCCACCCATGCTTCTTGACCGCTGAGCGCGGCCCCGTCGTTTGCGGCTGTTGCCGTGTTGTTGTCCCACAGAGAATCGATCGTGGCAAAGCCGCTGTTTGCGGAACAGGTACTCTTGTTTGCAATGTTGGGCAGGACGTTTGAATCCGATACGACCTGAAGGCCGGAAACATCGCTATTTACCAGCCATTGTCGCGCATCGGCAGCAGCAACGGACGTTGTACAACCGATAAAGGCCACGCCCTTGGCATGACGCACATAAAAGCCATAGGCAGGAAGGTCTCCCCATATCGTGCATTCCGGATACTGCCCGGCATATTCCGCCGGTGTCGCGGGGATTGTTGAAACGCCTCCCTTAAATGTAAAATCAATGTTTTTAAAAGTCAGACCGGTAAGAAGATGTCCGGGCGAACCGGAAACCGGACAACCGTACGTGCTTATGAGATTGCATGCCTTGATATTCTCAAAAGTAATATGAGCGACCGTCCCGGTATCGCCGGCGCCACCACGTCTCCCTAATACAATGAATATCGGCGAACCGACCTGGTCCATGGTAATGTTACGGCACGTTATGCTGTCGATATCCGCGCCGTCAACAGATTCTATTGCAATGCCCGCCTTGTCGCAATCACGTATGGTTATATTTTCAAAAAGCATTTTTTTAAAGGAGCCCACACTTGCCGTTCCGCATTTTATTCCATTGGCGCGCTCGGATTTATTAATGGTGCAATTTCGCGCCACAACGTCATAAACACCGCGCGCGCTTCCGCTTTTGAGACAGATCGCATCGTCATCGCCGAAAATCGTGCAGTCTTCAATCAGGACATGGTGGCAATCGCAGATATCCATGCCGTCACGGTTTCCGTAATAATTACAGTCCACACTTATATTTCGTATGGTAAGATCATCGCATTCGATATAACTCTGCGTCCACATTGCCGCCCGTTTAAGCGCGATTCTCTCTATGTCAATGTTTTTAGATAATACGATCAGAATCAAGGACGGCCGGGTCGCTTCATTGCCGTTCATAATCCATTGACTGAGGTCGCCATGACCATCGATTGTTCCCCCACCGGTAATGGCGACGGAATCGGCATTCAAAGCGTAGATCAGCGTTTTTCGACAAGCACCAAAATTGGCATTGCTGTTTGCGGGAGCGTGACTTGGATAATCAATTGTATCGGAACTTCCCAACAGCGTTGCCGTGCTATCGATATAAAGGGTCATGTTGTGCTTCAGGACGATCGTACCGCTTACATAGATGCCATTGTGGAAATAGACCGACCCGCCGCTGCCGGCGGCAGCATCTATTGCGGCTTGAATGGCCTGAGTATTTTTCGTCGTATCATTGCCCACGGCGCCATAATCCAGAACATCGAATACCGGCTGCGGAGGCGCGGCCAGGAGCGCGCATGCTGCCGACAACAAGGAAATTCCAAGAATTGCAGCTTTTGAAATCATATTCCCCTCCGCCGATTTTAAAAGACGCTTAAACATTGCATCAGGCCTCAGGTATAACGCTATTTTTTATGGTTTATTAAACCGGCCAGAAAACCCCGGGCTTTTAAGCCCGGGGATGAATGGCCGCCCGTAGCGAAGCG
>CAISVC010000072.1 GCA_903888815.1 uncultured Fibrobacterota bacterium | reverse complement strand
TCGACCATCCGTCCTCGCCGCGCAGGTAACGGTCATACGAAAATTCAACGCCGCCCAGGCCGTAGCCGTCCCTGCCGATATAGCCCAGAAGCGGGCCTGCCGCTTCTCCTGCGGGATATATGCGTTTCACCAGCGATGCGTCTGCAGCCGGATCCCCGGCGAGCGAAAACTCGTTCTGCGAGCTTGCCGCAAGGATCCTTCCGTACCGGTCATAGATACTGCCTCGGTTGGCCGGCACGATGCAGCGCTGCTGCGACTGCAGCCTGCTCCGCGCCGAATATTCGGAACTCCGGAGCACCTGAACCGTAAACAGCCGCACCGTCACGGCTGCGGCGCCGAGCGCGAGCAGCATGCACAGAAAAAGAAACCGCGCTCTGAACTGGTTCACTCCCGCCCTCCTTTCGCGCGGCGTTCCTGAACGAAGGCAAAGAGCCGCCCTATATCATCGGTCAAGCCTCGTTTCGCCTCTTTTCCTTCCACCGGCACGATCACGATCCGGTCCGACGAGGGATATTCGAGCCGCAGTACGGTGCGGGCGACCTTTTCAATCCGCTCATTACTCGACAACCGGTCACACACAAACCGCAGCCTCGCGATCTCCCTGTTCAAGGCCGAAAGCGTATCGGCCATGGCTTCGAGCCGCATTGAGGTGCTTGCGATATATGCCTGTTTCCAGACAAGAAGCAGCGGCCCTGCAATGAGGAGACATACGGCCGTAAGACCTGCGGCCATAAAGCGCAGCCGTACGAGGGGTGCGGATCGAGAAGCTTGGGATGCACGGATCATCATCGCACCGCCCAGGTTCTTTCCGCCACGCGCAATCGTGCGCTGCGGCAACGGCGGTTACGCGCGATCTCCTGCGCCGAAGGACGTACCGCTTTTCCGGTTATACGTTTAAAAAGCGGAAGTCTATCACACACACAGCGGGGCGATTCAGGCGGACAGATACACGCCCGTTCGTTTTCCCGCATATAATTTTTCACGATGCGGTCTTCAAGCGAATGATACGCGATGACTGCCAGGCGCCCCCCCGGCCTCAGAAAATCAAGCACCTTGGCAAGGGACCGCTGCAGCTCCCCCAGCTCGTCGTTCACGGCTATGCGTAATGCCTGAAAAATTTTCGCAAGGAGCTTGATTGACAGGCGGTTCTTGAAAATTTTCGCGCAGCAGGCGCTCAGATCGGCAGAAGTCCGCAACGGACGCGCAGCGCTCCGGTTTTTAATTGCGGCAGCGATTTTTGCCGCGCCTGCCACTTCGCCGAAATCGCAAAGGATGGCGGCAAGCTCGGCCGCGCTTGCAGTGCGCAGGAGTTCATGCGCCGGAACGCCGGCCGAAGGATCCATGCGCATATCAAGGTCACCTTCCTGCAGATAGCTGAAGCCGCGGGCAGGAGAATCGATTTGATGGGATGAAACGCCGAGGTCAAGCAGTATGCCGTCAAGCGAAGAAATGCGGTGGCGTTTTAGGACCTGGTCAAACTCGGAAAACCTGGCTTGTTCGATAATCACTGCAGGGCGGCATGAACCCAGCCGATCACGGTTCCAGATAACCGCCTCTGGATCCCGATCGATACCGATCAGCGTACCGGCGGCATCAAGCTGCTCAGCCATTGCCCTGAAGTGCCCCCCGCCCCCGAGCGTTCCGTCGAGAAACACTCCGTCGCTCTTTTGCGGGAGCAGACGGATAACTTCTTCCAGCAGCACAGGGGTATGATATGCATACGGTTCACTCATTTTTTAAGAAGGCCTGCCTGAATCGACTGAAAAAAAATGGCATCAAAATCATTATCGTTGCCGAGATAAGCGGCATACCGTGCAGGGTCCCACAGTTCGATATAGTGCTCATGCCCGATAAGCGTCACCTCCCGTGCGATTCCTGCAATCGCCATCTGATTGGGCATGAGGGTGATCCTTCCCTGCGCGTCAAGCGTCGACTCGAAGGTGGTGTCATAGAGCTGCCGTTTGTGGCGCAGGGTTTCCTGCGTTTCGGGCCGGCTATTGAGTTCCGCAACATAGGTATGCCAGAAATTCTGCGGATAGGCGCGAAGACAGCCTCCGGGCGCCCGGCAGACGACAAATGTCTCGGCAGCTTCAGGTATCAGCGCCTTGCGGAATTTCGCAGGAATGTTGACCCTTCCCTTTACATCAACTGAATAATCATATTTGCCATGAAACCCGGGCATAGAATTTCTCCCATTATTACCCACGATTACCTATAATTACCCACTATAATAAATCATATGGGGAATCATGTCAAGTTTTTTTTATAATATAAGGATGGGAATAAAAGGGAATAGTAGCGTTTTTAGAATAAAATCACATTATATAGTGGGTATATTTAATTATACCACTATGTATTGTGGGAGAAGATTTGTCTTGAAGAAACAGCTTTTTTCGCTTCCGTTTCGCTGATATTCAATTCTTCCGTTGATTTAAAATGTCCCAATCAATTGATACCAACAGGTTCTTTTTGCTGTGCATTCAACCTGCCTGCGAGGATAAACATGTATGCAATAATAACCATAAAGCAAAAAATTGAGATGCATGAGAAAAACACTTGCATGTTGGCAGTATATATTCTCCCCCATGCCCCATCTACTATTTGAAGATTAACAAATTGAACCACCAACATTACCTGAACAGCAACATTAAATATTTTATTCGGGAACAAACTTAGTATCGGAATTAATAAAACCGACGCCAGATAAAAATGATTCTCGTGCGCAGAAGTCATCAGAAATGGCACAGCCACAGATGCTAATG
>CAISVC010000071.1 GCA_903888815.1 uncultured Fibrobacterota bacterium | reverse complement strand
CGAGAGGCCGGTCGTCGACTCCTCTGCATAACGCATGCATCTCTTCGCCCTGCTTTCCGAACCGTTCGACCAGGAATTCCCGCGACAGCTTCTGCAGATCAGAGACCGTACTGATTCCCATTTTCTTCAGGACTTCATTGGTCTTTTTTCCAATGCCCCAGATCCTTGCCGCAGGCATGGGCGCGAGCCATTCGATAATTTTATCTTCTTCAAACGGTGCGAGGGTAATGCCATTGGGTTTGTTGCAGTCTGAAGCGATCTTTGCGAGGAACTTATTCGGCGCAATGCCGATCGAGGCCGTAAGGTTAAGCGCTTCCCGGACCCTGTCTGCGACCATCCTTGCCGACTGCAGTGCGGTGCCAAAAAGCCGGTCTGTTCCTGTCATGTCAAGAAACGCCTCGTCAATTGAAACCTGCTCAACCACCGGAGAGAAGGGTTCAAGAATGCTCATTACGGCCCGCGACTCCCGCTCGTAGGCCTCCATGCGCGGCCGCACGAAGATGCCGCCAGGGCAGCGCCGCACCGCTTCGCTGATGGGCATGGCGGAACGCACGCCGAATTTCCGCGCCTCGTAGCTCGCCGCAGAAACGACGCCCCTTGTGCCCGGCCTGGCCCCTACAATAAGCGGCTTGCCGCGCCAGGCAGGATTATCACGCTGCTCGATCGAGGCGAAAAATGCGTCCATATCAATATGGAAAACAATGCGGGAATTCATTAAACCGAAAATACAATAGTCGGTGCATGTTTCTGATTTTTTTATCTATCCCCGGATACTATCTTCTTTGGTGTTATGCGCAGGAAGGAAAAAATAAAAGCGGCTCCCCTTCCATTGCAGCCTGCGCGGCGCGCCGTTGCCGCTTCTCCTCATTTCTGGCTCAGGATTTTTATCGTCATACAGCTGATCCTCCTTGCCGCTGAATTTTCGCCGGACATCAGCACGAACGGCGACGATGCAAAATATTATCTGCTCGGCAAATCGCTTGTGTCGGGCAACGGGTACCGGGACATCTTCGATCCGCAGAACCCGGTCCACATCCAGTATCCTCCCCTGTTTCCCGGCTTTATTGGAATACTCGGCGCATTCACCCACACACCGCTCATTCCTAAAATCGGTATGGGTATTTTAAGCGCAGGAATTCTTTTACTGCTGTTTTACTACCTGCAGCCCAGTGCCCCAAACCTGACCCTGCCGCTGGTGCTCATTATCGCGTTTTCCTCTTCCGTTGCAAGCCATGCGACGCTTCTCTTGAGCGAAATACCCTATCTCTTTGCCACACTTGCCGCGCTTGCGCTTCTGGAACTCTACCGGCAGCGCGGCGGCACCGGCCTTGTTTTCTGGGCAGCTGCATGTACGGCAATCATGCCTGCATTCATCCGGACGGTCGGCATTGCATTTGTCGCGGCATGGGTAGTGGTGAATATCATCGATAAAAAATATCGTCAGGCCGCGGCACATCTTCTGCTCTTTGTCGCCGCCATGCTGCTCCTCCGTTTTGCAACCGACTGGCACAGCTCCTATATCAAGCATCTGTTCCTTAAGAATTCATACGACCCGGAACTCGGGTTCGTCACGCCGATCGAAATGATCTCCCGGATCAGGGAGAACGTGTATCTGTATCTTTCTCTGGTTCTTCCTGACACCCTGCTCCACATCGAACTTAAAAAAATTCCCGGGATGACGGTCTTCTTTTTATTAACGATTCCCGCAGCTGTCGGCTGGATCAGAAACTTCCGGCTTTCCACGCGGTTTTTAAGCTACTATTGTCTGTTCTACGGCGGCATCATCTGCATGTGGCAGACGCAATGGGCTGGAGAGCGGTTTCTTGTTCCGGCTATCCCTTTCTTTGTGCTGTTTTTCCTCATGGGGCTCGAAATAATCGTGAATTTCCTTGCATCCGTGTTTGCAAAATCAGTTCCTCAGCTTTCGATCGCAGTTATTAAAAAGGAAATCATCTGGGGTGTGGCGCTCTGCATCGCCATCATTAATTTCAATGATCATTGTTTATTGATAAAAAAGAATTCTCAAATATCAGGCGACTGGAAAAACTTTTACAGCTGTGCAGACTGGGTGCGCCTTAACACGCCCCCCCACGCAATAGTGGCGAACCGGAAGCCTGAACTTTTTTACCTGCGCTCCCTGCGCAAGGGGTTTGTCTACCCTTTTTCTCATGATGTCGAAAAGGTCATCACCGGGCTTAAGCAGGGCGGCGCCCGTTACTGTATTTTTGACGATTTTTCCTGGACCAGCACGACCATACGCTATTTATACCCGGCGATCATGAGCCATCCGGAGATGTTCCGTGTCGTGTATTCGCTCCGGAGCCCGGACACCTATGTGCTGGAGTTTGTGCCGAAATGACTGCTGCCTTTTTTCGTAATGACCGTTTTTTCTATCCGCTGCTGTTTATCCTGTGGACGCTCTTTCTTCTGATCCGTTTCGGCGGCTACCGCTACTTCGATATGCCGCTCTTTTCAGCAGGTCTCGAACGGATCGGCGGCGGAACGAACAATGCGACGCTTTTGTACAACAGCATCGCCGCGCTCAGGAAATGCCTCGATGAGGAAAAAAATTCTGCCGAGCAACCGCACATCCTGCAGAATCTCGGCTGCGCCTATTGCGATATGTACAAGGAGACCAGAAACCGTTTCTTTCTTGATTCGGCGTTCTATTTTGTCCAGCAATCCGTTATCCAAAAACCGGACAATGCGCGTTTTCATTACAATTTCGGGAGGCTTTTTACCGAAATCGGCGACGCACCGCACGCGCTCCGGCAGTACGATCTCGCCCTCCGCTGTGATTCCACGCACATTCTTGCGCTTTCTAACGCCGCTACCTGTTCCTATTTTGCTTTAGGCAGGAAGGATGCTGCAGCTCGTTATTTCGCCCGCGCCCTTGCCATCGACAGCATGCTTCCGGTAAGCCATGTTGTCCTCGGGCTGATAGCTCTTGACGAAAGAAATTATACTGCCGCGCGCGATAATTTTGAGAAGGAGATTATTGCCGACCGCGTGGTGCTTGAAATGAACCGCTACCCGCTTACTCGAGAAAGCATCAATTACGCCGGGGCGATCGCGCACCGCAACCTTATGACGCTCTATTCCACACAATTCCCGGATAAATCAGTAGCTCGCGGGCACTTCGACGAATATCTCAAATTGGAAACCGACACCTCAAAAAAAACCAGGGCGTTACAGGAAATGAAAAAGTATTGGGGCGAATAACAGCAGTGCGTCAGAGTATTTCCCGCGCAATTGCATCCGCCATCAAGAGCCCCTTTCGGGTCGGTTTCCAGAAAGGTTTCTCATATTCAAGCAGTCCCCGGTTGACAAATTGGCCAATGGAATCTTTTTGGATGAAATCGGCAAATGCTATTCCGCAGCTTTCCTGAAAAAACGCCTCATTGATTCCCTGAACTTTTCGCAGTCCAAGAAAGACTATTTCCATTGCAAGCTTCTTTTTATCAATTGTTTCAATAAATTCACGCGGAAACAACCCATTGCTCACCATCCGGATGTATCGGTTGACATCCCGGACATTGGCCCATCGTTTCTCATGAAGATAGGAGTGGGCGGCGCATCCCAGGCCAAGATACGGTTTATGATCCCAGTACGCCTGGTTATGGCGGCACGCATGTCCCGGTTTTGCGAAGTTCGAAACTTCATACTGGCAAAATCCGCCTTTCTCCAGAAGCTCCCACAATGATCCGGTCATAACCGCAGTCTCCCCCTCCGAAGGAAGCGGCAAAATTGACCGATGGCGGCCGAACGGCGTGTTGTCTGCGACGGTCAATTCGTATGCCGAAATATGCTTTACATAAGGCGAATCGAAAACAGCAGCAAGCGTTTGCTCAAGCGTTCGCATTGTCTGGCCCGGCAGTCCGTACATGATATCGACGCCGATGGAGGTAAATCGTGAAAGGACATGATCGGAAAGAATCGTATGGCAGCGTTCCGAAGAGTGAACGCGGCCGAGCAGGGAGAGTTCGCGGTCATTAAGCGACTGGAGGCCGAAGGTGAGCCTCGTCACCCCCGCCTCGAGAAGCGTCACGCCCTTATCATTAGTAAATGATTCCGGATTGCACTCTACGGTCCATTCGTAACCGGGAGCAATAGTAAACGAACTGCGCACCAGCGTGCAAAGGGAGTGAAGCGCTTCCCCCGAAAAAACCGACGGCGTACCGCCGCCGATAAATATGGTCTGGACAGCGGCTCCTTCCGTAATTCTGGATTTTTTACAGAGCGCGATTTCGGCTGCTAACCCATCAAGATAGCGCCACGCAAGACGTTCGTCAAAGCTGACCGAATAGAAATCGCAGTACCGGCACTTTTTTGCGCAAAACGGGATGTGGAGGTAAAGGGAAATAGAATTCATTCAAAAAATATCAGCGTATCAAGAATTAAAAGGATCGTGTCGCTTCTCTCCGCGCTCCCACGCCCGCACGATCTGCACCGCGTCGCGCATTTTGCGGGGGTTTTTTATACCCGGCTTTATCTCAACGCCGCTATTGATATCGATACCGTACGGCTGTACGGTCTCAAGCGCCTCTTCGAGGTTCGTCGGGTTGATGCCGCCGGCCAGGATCACCCGGCTGTATTTGATGCAGGCGCTCCGCGCAATGGACCAGTCGAACGTCCTGCCCGTGCCGCCGCGGCGGCCGGCTGCCCATGTGTCAAGCAGAAAGCCCGCCACATGATACTGCTCGAGAAGCGTCAGATCAGTGGAGGAATCTATGGAGAAGGCCTTGATGACCGGCAGCGGCAGCTTGGTGCAGTAGCGCGGCGATTCGGTTCCGTGGAGCTGAATCGTATCGATGCCGGTGGCCCGTGCGATGGCGATAACCCTGTCGATCTCTTCGTCTACAAACACCCCTACACGCGAGATAAAAGGCGGCAATTGCCTGATGATAGACGCAGCCTCTTCAGGCGCTATGCAGCGCGGGCTCTTTTTAAAAAAAATAAAGCCCACCGCATCGACGCCGATGCTTGCCGCGACCTTTGCGTCTTCGTAACGGGTAATGCCGCATATTTTTATTCGGACAGGCATAACAATAAAATAGTTTGGGCGTTTCCTTTCGCCTGCCATAAGCAGTCGAAAGGTCGGTTCTTCTCCAGGCTCTCGCATACGCGAACCGGTCTGTCCTGCCAGGCGGCGCTCCGCGCCTGCGTCAGGAACAGACTATCGGTTTCACTACCGTTTAACCGATACCCTCCGTCGCCCCTAACGCAAAACATATCAAAAAAAGAATTTACATTTGAAGTTCTTTTATAAGCCCGCCGACATCTTGCGCGCGCATGAGGGACTCTCCGACAAGGAGCGCGCGGACGCCGGCATCCCTGAGTAACCGCGCGTCAGACGCGCCGCGTATGCCGCTCTCTGATACGATCGCGATCTCTTTCGGAATATGTTTGGCAAGCTCAAGCGTTGTGGCCAGGTCGACCTTGAAGGTGAATAAATCGCGATTATTAATGCCGATCGCCTCCGGCTCCAGCTTCATGATTTTGTCGAGCTGACCTAACGAATGCAGCTCGACGAGCGGGTCGATGTCGAGCTCAAGCGAGGCCTGATAAAGATCGGCGAGCTGCGAAGCGTCAAGCGCCTCGGCGATGAGCAGCATTGCATCCGCGCCAATATGGGCGGTCTCTTCGACCTGCAGAATGTCAATGATGAAGTCTTTTCGCAGGACGGGCAGTGCAACCTTTTCACGCACCGCCACCAGATGTTCATTATGCCCCTGGAAATATTTTCCGTCGGTGAGCACCGATATCGCGCTTGCGCCGCCCTGTTCATACTTTTTCGCGATTGCGACCGGGTCAAAGTCCTTGCAAATAACCCCTTTTGACGGTGAGGCTTTCTTGATTTCGGCGATAATAGAAAGCTGTGGAAGCTTGTCGAGTGATTTGAGGAACGGCCGTTTGGGAGAAGAACGCTTCCCGAAAGAACCTGCGCGGTCGCGAAGCCGGGAGAGTTCGGAGTGTTTTTGGGATAAAACGTTTTCTAAAAATGAGGGCATAGGATTTATAATAAGAAAATATCCTGCGTTGAAACGCAGGGCACACAGCTTTTTTACATCGTGTGATTACATTAAAAAGGGCACCCGCGCGCTCAATCATTTCTCTTAAATACTTTTAATGTATCATCGTTTTTTATCATAACGAAAGACTCTCTGAAATTAAGTTTTCATGTTGCTTTTTAAGCTTAACACGTATTAGTCATCTACCAGAATATTCAATATTCACTCTTCCACAACGCCATCCTTCTCCACAAAAACTATGTATTCCCGAAAAGAAAATCAATTTCCACATGTCTTCCTATCAGGTTTTAAAACTTATAGAAGAAAGTCGCGGGCGTGTCGGTCAAACGAAGATGATGCTATCACAAATGGCCCGGCCCGACACGCGGCTCGGCCATCCAGAAAATTATTTATTCTTTTTTGACATGTCTAAAAAATTTTTCAGGAGCTTTTTTCCGCCTTCAGTCAATATCGCCTCCGGATGGAACTGCACGCCGAAAATGGGATATTCCTTGTGTCGGATGCCCATGATAATACCGTCGTCGGTTTCGCTCGTAATCGCGAGGCAGGCGGGACAGCTTGATCGTTCGATGATCAGGCTGTGGTAACGCGTCGCAGTAAACGGATTGGGCATATTTTTATAAATGTCGGTGCCTTTGTGATGGATCTGCGAGACCTTGCCGTGCATGAGATACGGCGCGCGGATAACCCTGCCGCCGAACGCATACCCTATGGACTGATGGCCGAGGCACACGCCGAGAAGCGGTATTTTCGGCCCCAGGACCTTCACGGTCTCGACCGAAATGCCCGCCTCTTTTGGCGTGCAGGGGCCCGGCGAAATCACAAGGTATGCGGGCTTAAGCGCGGCAATTTCCGCGACCGTGATTTTGTCGTTGCGGAACACCCTGATTTCACCCCTGTACAGTTCCCCGAGGTACTGGACGAGATTGTAGGTGAACGAATCGTAATTGTCAATAATAAGCAGCATGTGGCTATCCCCGCGCGATCTCGGCCGCTCTTCTGATGGCGGCAAACAGTGCGCCCGCCTTTTGTAACGTTTCCTGATATTCGCGTTTAGGGTCTGAATCCGCGACAATACCGGCCCCGGCCTGAACCGTTGCGACCCCGCCGCGGTACACGATCGTGCGGATAACGATACAGGTGTCCATGGTGCCGCTCCAGTCGATGTAGCCGAGCGCACCCCCGTAGATACCCCGCTTGACCGGTTCGAGCTCGTCGATAATCTCCATTGCCCTGATTTTGGGCGCGCCGGAAAGCGTGCCTGCAGGAAAGCAGGAAAAAAGCGCATCAAAAGCGTCTTTGCCTTCGACAAGCTCTCCGCGCACGTTACTCACGATGTGGATTACATGTGAATATTTTTCTATGTGCATCATCTCCTCGACCCGCACTGATCCGGTCCGGGCCACCCTCCCCACGTCGTTGCGGCCGAGGTCGACGAGCATCACATGCTCGGCGCGTTCTTTCGGATCAGCGAGCAGCTCGTGTATCAGCATTTCGTCCTCTGCTTCGGTTTTGCCGCGCGGCCGGGTACCGGCTATTGGCCTCATTTCTATCCGCCCGTTTTCCACTCTGACCAGCATTTCGGGCGAAGCGCCGATGACCGAGGTGCCGTCGATCGCACAATAATACATATAGGGCGAGGGGTTGACTACCCGGAGGATACGGTACAGGTCGAACGGATCTGCCTCAACGGCGACCGTAAAGCGCTGCGACGGAACAACCTGGAAGACGTCGCCGGCGCGGATATACCTTCGGCACTTTTCAACCGCTGCCTCAAAATCCTTCTGCGTGAAATTCGATTCCGGATCGCCGTTTTGCCGCACCGATATATGTGTTGCCTGGAGCCGTACCGCCATGCGGTCCTCAAGACCACCCAGCCGGTAAAGCGCATCCTTGTAGGCTTTTTCGATCGGCGTGTCCTTGTCAATAACGATATTCGTGATGAGCAATAGCCGGTGTTCGCAATTGTCAAAAGCGATTATGTCGCTGTAGAAGCCGAAGAAAATATCATCAAGCGGGTCGTTCTTTGGATTTTTATCGGGAATAGCTTCGCGCAGCCTTACCGCATCGTAGGAGAAATACCCGACCGCTCCGCCGCAGAAGCGCGGAACGCCCTCGACCGCCACCGGCCTGTAGTCGGAGAGCAGCCTGCGCAGTGCGCCGATCGGATCGCCCTCGCCCGAGGTTCCCGAGGCCTGTTTTCCACCGGCAACCTTCCACGAGGTACCGCGGCAGGTGAAGGTCATAAACGGCGCGCCGCCCAAAAATGAATACCGGGCCACCGTATCCTGTCCTTCCACGCTTTCGAGGAGAAAGCTGTATTTCTCGCTGCGGAAAAGTTTCATCCATACCGACACCGGTGTTTCGGTGTCGGCAAGAACCGTTTTACATACCGGAATCAAATTCCCGCGGCCGGCAAGCTTTTTTACCTCTTCAAGGGACGGAAAAATCACCTGGAATCCTTCGGAAAGAGACAACAGAAACTTTGGTAAAAATATATCTTAATACGGCATAATGGAAATATGACCGGATCGAAAGAGAAATCTTTTCCCGTAACCGGGAATATACAGATGAAGACAAATTACGCACCTTTCAATCGATTACCGAATGCCCGGCTCTTGTCATATCTTTTCTTTTTACTGATACTTCAGATACTAGTCAACGCCAGGCTTGATTTCCACCAGCTTCATAATGATTTCTGGGACTGTTATTTCATAGCACGCCACCTGAGTTTCGGCGATGTACAGACATGGTTCAACCCCCAGTTTCCAATCGGCTATTGCCTGTTCCTCAGGTTCATCGTGCATGGCGGTTTTCCGGTGACCCCGGCCATCATCGCCAACCTGCTATTCGGAATAATCATCCTTTTATCGGCAACGTTCCTTTACCGCCGGGTTCTCAATGCATGGGCAGCTTTTTTTTCGGTTTTAGGCCTTTCATTATATCCCCGGTTATTTAACTATGTCAATGTCGGCGGAGCCGATCCCGGCTCCATCGCGTTCTTCAGCATAGGCGCGGGGCTGATTGTGGTTCAAGTGCTCCGGGAGACTCAAAAGCGTTCGTGTGCTTGCTTTCTGGCTGGGGGCATTTTTCTTGGCCTGGGCGGGTTGTTCAGGTATCATGTATTTATCGGGGGAGTCCTTTTTCTTCTGTCGCTGATCGTTATATATCGGAGAAAATGGCGATCAATCACTGTCGCCGGAATCGGATTATTGCTGGCCTATTCTCCCCAATGGATGATAAATATCATTACCGGCCATCACCTGTTCGAAACGATATTGGGCTGGGCGAATATATATAACCTGATGTATAAACTGGACTGGTATCATACCATTACGCTCAGCATTTCCAGCTCGCCCATTGCGATAATTCTGCACGATCCATGGCTGTTCGCGCGGAGATTTGCCGTGGTCTTTTTTTCATGCGCGCCGGCATACCTGCTTCCTGTTGCGGCAACCTTTTCAGCACAGGACCCGAAACTGCGCAAGCTCTGCGGCGCGATCTCCCTGTGGACATTTGCATACTTTTTCCTGCTGACCGCCGTGTACAGCTCCCGCCTTATCCTGCTGCCGATACCGCTGGTTTTCCTTGCCGGAGGATTGATTATCCAGGAAGCATGGCCGAGCACGTTGCGTATTGCTCGTCCTGCACTTCAGAAATCTGCGGCAATCGTTCTTTGCTGTGCGCTGGCGGTTCTTTTTATCGTGAAAGATTATCAGAAAATCATACTGCGGGCGCGTGAGAGAAACAGCTGCGTTGCGGTTGAGTCCTGCCTGCGTTCCCTGGGATGCGTATCGGTCAGGCAGATTTTTTCAACCGATTTCGATATTTATTTCAGGACACTCCCTCCCTATATCCCCTTTTTCAACGGCGGAGTGCCCCGGTGGGGAACCTATCTTTTCAACGAGGAGTATCCGGAATTCCCCGTGGACTCTCAGGAAATTTTCGCGCGGGCCTGCCGCGAGCGCGGCGTGCGCTTTGTGCTACTCACACCGAGAGCGAAGCTCCTTTCACCGGAATTGGGTGCGCTGTACGATAAGGGGACGTCGCAGATATTCACTCTGCGGAAAGAGATTGACCGGTTCAGGATATTTGAAGTGACAACCGACGATGCGCGTTTATAGATTCTGTAATCATAATAAAACGCCGTGTTTCAGACAGTCGCTGAGCTTCCGGTAGACCTCATCGATTTTTTTCCTTGATATATCATTACCAAGAGTATTGATAATACGCGTTGAAAGGGTCCCGCGGGTCAGAATCTTTTCCAACGCCTCGCGGTGCGGTTCAATCAAAGCAGGCTCGTGTTTCTCTATCTGTTGTATCAGGTGCTTCCACAACTCGCCCGCGGAACACGCCGTGCCTGAAGCGCCGAGCGTCCTGAGATAGCCGGCATCGGCAATAACCGTCTCCTCGCCGCTTTTGATCGTTTCGAGAAGGATTCTTTTCAGTGGCTCCACCTGCCAGGCTTTCTGCGCGGTTAGCGGTGAAATTTTTTCTTCTGCGAGCAACTTCACCGCACCGATGACCGCGGCTGCAACCGCAAGGTCGGCCTGCGGTGCCTCCTGTGTGTCTATACTACGGAT
>CAISVC010000070.1 GCA_903888815.1 uncultured Fibrobacterota bacterium | reverse complement strand
CTCCGGCATCGGACGGGAAAACACTGATGAATCTTTCGTCCTGCAAAACTCCTTCATGCTGACGTCAAACACACTCAAACTTTTTTACATTTCTTCCTTATTCTGTGTTATATTATATAAAGGGATAGGGGGAAAGGGGGGTTGGGAATGCAAACTTGTATATACAACAAGAAAATAGCCGTGTTGCGCGCATTCTGTTGTATCGATTAAACCGGCTATGATTGAAATATAAACCAAATATACTAATGAAGCCTCCACCGTTAACAAGGGGGCGCCTTATATCCTACAGTAAAATCGCAACGACGGAATCCCTTTCCAAGGGTACGCTTATGCTCAGATGGCTCTGCTGTGCGGCAATGGTAATTTCTTCTTTCACTTTCAGCTTTGCCGGCAGCTATCCCTATCCAAATCCTACCATGCATCAGATCGACAGCGCATGGAGGGCATTTTACGGCTCCCCTGTTCATCAGGGGATTGTTGTTTATAATAAGATGACCGGCGGTACCACCACTGATGCCAGCAAGGACACATTATGTATCATGCGTTTGATAAGCGGGTCAGGAACTGCGTCAATAAAAAATCTTTTCAGATACGTGCAATGGGTCGGCGTAGCCGGTTGGGGCATATCATCCGGCTACCGGATTTCACCTGATGGCGCGAAAATCGCCGGGCAGAACAACAGCGGGGTCATGGTCTGCGATACGAATGGCGCTAACATGAAAATGATCTGGCTGGGCGCACTGACCAGTGATCAGGTCAATATGAGCTGGGATGACTCTGCTGGAATCCGCAGAATTGTCTACAGCACCGGAGTCTTCAGTAATGCGACCTGGCACGGAGTTATTGCAAGGACTGTTGTCAATGCCGATAATTCTGCAGGAGCAACCGATACCTTATGGAACCATGCGTGGGGCCATGATCCTGCCGCTGGTGGAGGCGCCCGGGGGTATATTTCTGTAAACAAGGTCGGGCATTATCTTTGTTTTGATATGCCGGTCAATGTCTGTCTTCCTGTAATCGTTAATCTTTTGACTCGAACGGCTGTAAATCCGACTAACGGCGGTGATGGATGTCATGCGAGAATGTGTCTGGATACTTTCGGCACCTTCAGTTATCATGAAGGGACGCATCTGAGGGCGGCCACAGTATGGCGATGGACAACGAACAGAAAAGTTGATTCCGTTCCCTGTCCCAATGCGCAACTGACTGGTTGTACTGATTGCGGTAATAACGGCTATTACTGGTGTGATTCCGACACCAATTATATGAGTCAGACAGGAGATAATGATGCGGGCGGTTCTCCAGGATGCTATTCAAAAGCGTTCATTCGAAAAGGGAAAACGGCACCATCCACCAAGGTGATGTATTTAGGAGACTACCTGAGCTGGCCGGCCCTCTGGATAGATCCTAATGTATTTACGAACGTGATTAACAATCGCGTCACGCCGGGTCCGTCCTCGCGGATTTCGATAAGGATCGGCGGCAACGAATTGACGCTAAGGAGCGCGGAAGGCAGAGCACTGGATAACGCCCGGTTGATTAATGTAAGGGGCATGGTCGTCGCCAGAGGAGAGAAAACAGCTCCGGACAGGCAGCGTTTCACGGTCGCATCCCTGCCAATGGGGATCTATCTCCTCTCCTGGCGGGAATCGAACGTTGCGGTGGCAAGGTTTGTAACCATTGCGCGATAGCCGAGTGACCGATCGCGTTTTGCGGTTCCTAACGATTAAATAACGAAGTGATTGTAATAAAAAATAAAAGGAAAGGGGATTCAGACGAAGATACAAACAGTCTGCAAACACATTTTGCCAGAAAGGGGCAGTGGTGGCATGGTAAAACCCAAAACAGGCAATGGTATTTATTGGATGAAGCGTGAGTGATTGGAGGGGCACATGAAAAAATCTACCAAGAGACAGAGGAGGATCGTATGATAAGCATTAAACAAAGAAGAGTATGGAAATGGTTGAGCGGCGGGATATGTTCCGCAGCGCTTGTTTTGATGATCGGCAGCATCGTAACAACAGAGGCGGCACCTCTGGGAAATGTTTCGAGCTGCGCATGGAACGCAGGGAGCCACTGGTTTGACGTTGCATGCGCGGGAGGAGCACAAATCCGGATCATCTATTATCGTGACGACATTTTCAGGATCTGGGTCGGTCCCTCAGGAAGCTTTACCAATGGAGCATCTGCACAATGCGTTGTCTACAATACGCCTATGGCGACGCAACCGACGCTCACCGATGCCGGCACGTATTACAGAATCGAAACAAACGAGTGCGTGCTCCGGGTCTACAAGACCCCATGCAGCTTCGGTTTGTATCAAAAGGACAACGCCACGGTTGTTTTTGAGGAGCAATCTCCCATTGATATCACCGCCAACCTGTCGACGCAGACGCTCAGACAGCAAGTGGGCGATTTTTTCTACGGTTGCGGCGGGTGGAACGGCCATTACTGTCATAATGGACTGGCCGCGCCGGCTACCTATGGAGGAATGAACTACCAAAATAATGATAATCCCAACCCTGCGCCTTATTATTGCAATTTGAAGGGGTATGGCGCGTTTCGCAATACTTGGCAGCCGGGTACCTACTATTTTCAGAATCCTGTAAGAACCCAGCACAGTGAAGGCCGGTTTGACTGTTTTTATTTTTATGGCCCGTCTTTGAAAAAGGTCCTTGACGGCTACACGGTAATTACCGGCCGTCCTTATATGCCGCCGATCTGGGGTCTTGATTTCAGCGTTACCGGCGACTTTACCTATTCCGGCCATCAGGATGGGACCTTGGATCAAACTTCCGCGGCCTGGGTCACGCAGGATTTCCCGGTAGGCTCGTGGGTTCCGAATGACGGCCCCGGCGGTGACCAAACCGTTGCTCCGCTTCAGCAAATGAATATTGATTATAGAGCAAAGAATCAAATTGTTAATATGTGGTGCGGCATTTTTATGCAGGATACCACATTGAGAACCCAGTTTCTTAACTGGGGCATACGGTTTTTTAAGATCGATTGTGAGTGGATCGGCGGGGGATATCAATATTGCACGGATGCAATGATAACCCTGGATGCTAACGGTTTGGAAAAATACACAGCGGATTCGGCCCGCAGTTTTATTCAATTCACCGCCGGATGGGCGGGACAGCAGCGGTTCGGGTACCCGTGGACCGGCGATAATACCAGCAGCTTTGCCTGGATCGGCTGGCATATCCCGACCCTTATCGGCAGCGCGATGTCGGCGCTGCAGGGGATGACGGTTGAAGTGGCGGGTATTGGAGGGGCGCCGTCCGACATAGTGTATCTTCGCGCCCTGCAATGGCAGGCGATGCAGCCGATGTGGTTTCTTAATGAATGCTGCGGCGGCGGGCAGAATAAATGGCCGTGGAACAGGTGCGCACAATATGTGAACCTTTGCCGGAATATCTTCAAACTCCGCACGCGGTTGATTCCGTATATCTATACCACGTGCCACGATGCAGCTGTCACGGGCGTCACGACGCAGCGGCCGGCCATGCTGGAATTTCCTAATGATCCGAATACCTGGGACAACGGCACGGCAACCGATACAAAAACACTGCATGAATTCATGATGGGCCCATGGTTTCTGTGCAGGCCTGTTTTTGAGAATTTGACGACCACCACGACGGTCAATATGTATCTGCCGGGCACATCGAGCACGCGATGGATCGACTACCTGACCGGCAACGTCGCAACAGGCAATCAGACCATTCAAGCCTTCGCGGGCGGAACTTCCGTTTCCGGACAGAACATCGTGATGCCGACGTATGTCCTTGAAGGCGCGATTATTCCCATGTGGCCGGCGCAGTATTACGCCACAGGCGGGGTGCTGCAGCGG
>CAISVC010000069.1 GCA_903888815.1 uncultured Fibrobacterota bacterium | reverse complement strand
GAAACTAAAATGTCACCCGCTTTTTCCCAATATCTTTTACATGATGATTCCCGGAACCGGAAAAAAGAGCGGAATTAATCAGGATAAAAAAGAGAAAATTAGGCGGGATTTAACAATCAGCGTCGGTCAATTTTTCAGTTGTCGTAAACCCCATTGAATATCTTGCGTCGACAAGAACCTTTCCCGGCCCGGCACCGATTTCAGCTCCTACGCCAGCAACAAGGCCGATGTCAAGGGAATTCATTCCATCTTTCACGTCGGTGGTTCCATCCATAGTGCCGGTTCCGCTTATTTCCTCCTTCGCCGACAGAAGAATGCTGAACGAGGGACCGGCATAAACGACCGGTTTTATTGCTCCTTCCATAGGAACAGTGAATTTTGCCAGAAGGGGAATATCAAGATAATCATACTTAAGATTATCTGCTACCGCTCCTACAACCCCATGCGCACCCTTCATACTGTAGAAAAGGTCGAGTTCAGCCCCGAACATGGGGGCAAAGTTAATATTAAAAACACCACCTGCGTTGGCACCGAGAAGTATCTTCTTTTCCCCACCACGCGGTGGCGTCGCATCTTTTCCCGTCAGGTTGGCCATCGCCAATCCGCCCTTGACGCCGGCCGACATGTCGAGCGCCATGGAATTTACTGCAAAAAACCCAAGAATGATTCCTGCCATTACAATTGAAAGAATCCTTTTCATTGGCGTTCCTTTCTAAAGGGGTGACTATGGAAAAATACCATCCGTCATGCCGCCTTCCTAAAATAACGATAATGCAAACCGGAAAGAACTGGCATCTTCAGAATCACGCCGTCCCCCTGCGGATAATATCCCTGCAGACGTTTTGATCAGAAGGTATTACACAAGGGATGGAATTTTTCCATAGAAGCACGGGTAGTCACATGACTCCTTTTTTAACATTTGCCGACAATGTGTCGAAATGCTTATTTTTTCCCGCGAAGCTATTCACCATACAGGCAGGCTGAAACACCACTTCTATAAAGAAGGAGCGGCACAATGCGCAAGGGAAAAAGAGGATTCCTGTCATTAACTCTCATGCTTGTCTGTGCAGGGGCTTTCTGCGCCTATGCCGCCGTGACCGTCAACAGCGCTACGCAGCGGGTTCTCATTATCGATGACAACGGGCTCAAGTCCGAGACCGCACTATCGCTTGCCAACAGCAGCGCTGCTCTTGCAGCATGGATTAAAATATCGGTCCCGGGCAAGACCCCTGACATCCAGTCGCTCGGGACGCTTGCCACCGGCACGTCGACGAAGAACGTGTACGTGCCTGAGTTGAACGCGGACAATGACAGCGTGACTTTTGAGTTCTACAATAACGCCGGCGCCACCGGCACGCCGCTCGGGGCGCGGCCCATGGCCCAGCGGAAGATCAAGCATTGGAAGGTGTACGTGGCCCATGACATGCACCTCGATATAGGATACACGAATTACCAGGAGACGCTCATCAACCAGACATTCCCCGGCTATCAGGACCAGAATTTCACCTATATCAGCGCTACCAATGCCTGGGCTCCGAACGACCAGTTCCGGTATAAGGCTGAAGGCAGTTTTCTCTATCTCCGCTCCGTATGGAACAGCCGCAGCGCCGACTGGATCGAAACCTTGAAAACGTACCTGGCCAGCGGCCGCATGGCCTATGCGGCCGGGTACATGCACGAATGTTTTGAAGGCGTGGGAACCGAGCAGATTGCACGGTTCAACTATTTCTCCGAAAGGTTCGCAAAAGACAAGTTCGGCATCGCCTCCACAAATGTGCTGTACAAGAGCGACGATCCAGGGCTCTCCTGGGCGAACGTGGACGCGCTAGCAGGGTCGGGCATCAAATACTTCATGATGCGGTTCAACGACGATCGGGGCGCGAGCCAGTGGGACATTACGGCCTATCCGAGGATGTTCTACATGCAAGGCCGCGTGCCGGAGCATAAAATACTGGCCTACGACGGACCCCATTACGCCGTTGACGAGTACGCTTTTCAGAATGCCAGCAGCACCACGCCCTACAACAACATCATGACCACAATAAACAACGGCCAGTTCACCTCGAATTATCCCTACGATGCGTACGTATCGGATTTCACCTGCGCGAGCTGTGGCTACGACAATGCACCCTTGAATACGATCGTAAAGGACAATATCAAGGCAGTGAACGCGCTTTTCGTGGACGCGCAGGGCCGCAAATGCGTATATCCGCAGGTGGCTTCCTCAACTATAGGCGAATTTTTCGTCCATATTGACAGCGCGTTCAGTTCGATCATCCCAGTCTTCAAGGGCACCATAGAGAACTGGTGGAACTGGGGCGCGGCCTCTACGGCCTATGAAACCGGGCTCAACCGGCTGGCGCATGAAAAGCTCCCGGCGGCCGAAAGCTTCTGCACCTTTGCAGCAATTGGCGCGGCGAACCAGAAGTATCCGTACGAAAATCTTTATAACGCGTGGGACAACATGGTGATTTACGACGAGCACACCTGGGGTTCCGCGGCCGCGGCCGTCGACAACCAGTGGAACTGGAAGCGCAACAGCGCGATCACCGCAAGCCGTCTTTCGGATAATCTTATGGCCGGTGCGCTCGCGGCCCTGAACACCCTTATCCCGGCAACCGACAGGACGGTTGTAGTGTACAATACGCTTTCGTGGAACAGGTCCGATGTGGTCCGCGTACAGCAGGACGATCTGCCTGCGCATTTTGACATTATTGACATCGAAAGCGGTACGGCACAGCGCTACCAGAAGCTTCCGGACAATACCGTGATTTTCATCGCGCACGATGTCCCCGCGCTCGGCTACCGCTGCTTCAAGGCGGTCAACCGCGCCGATGATCCTGTCTTTCCGACCGCAGTAACGGCGACCGCGACCACGCTTGAAAACAGCTGTTACAGGGTAACTTTTGATGCGACCGGCGCGGTTTCGAGTATTGTCGATAAGCTGCACAGCAACGCCGAACTGGTCGACGCGACTGCGCCGTACAAGATGAACCAGTTTATTTATTACACGACCGACCAGCGAAGCTTTACGGTCCGGACCACGAACCCCATTACCACGGCGATACTGTCGGGCGCCGGTGGTCCACTATGCGGCACAATGACCGCTAACGCAGTTCCGGCGCAGGGAGGAGGCGCGAGCAGCATCAAGCGCTACGTGATTCTGTACGACTCTCTCACGCGGATTGACTTTATCGACTACGTGGGCAAGACCGACGCACCCACTCCGTCAACGCAGGACGAGGAGGGATTCTTCTCGTTCCCGCTCAACGTGCCCAATTTCATGCTGCGGCACGAGATGCCGACCGGCGACGTGCGGCCGCGTGTGAGTTCGAATATCTATGATACGACCCTGGAACAGTATTACTCGTCAAGTACCGACCACTACACGGTCAACCGCTGGGTCGACGCTTCGGACCAGAGCGCGTTCGGTATAACGCTCTGCCCGGTAAACGCGCCGCTCGTGCAGTACGGCCAGCGCCGCTCCTTCATGTTTTCCAAGGTCTACAATACCGCAAAGCCGTGGGTATACAGCTATGTATTCAATAACAAATGGTGGACGAACTTCCAGGAAACGCAGCCCGGGCCGGTCACGTTCCGCTACTCGCTGCAGTCGCACACGGGCGGCGACTGGAAAACCGGGCGGGCCGACAAGTTCGGCATGGAAGTGACCAACGAGCTGCAGGCGGCCATCATATCCGGGGCCCAGGCAGGCAGCGGTTTAAACGGGACAAAAGGCCAGTTCATTTCCATCGACAATGATAACGTCAAGCTTACCGCTGCAAAAATCGCCGAAGACAACGGCGAGGGGATGATCCTGCGGTTCAACGAAACCATGGGTGCTGAAACCGCGGTGACCGTTGATCTGCGTTGGTTCAACCCGACATCGGTGACCGAAACGGACATCGTTGAGAACGACAGCTCCGCAATGACCGTAACCAACGGAAAAATCACGTTCACGCTGAAAGGCTACCAGTGGAAAACCGTGCGTTGTGCGTTTGGCAGTGCGCCTGCGCAGGTGACCGGCGTTTCCGCGACCATGAACGCGAGCGGTACGCAGATAGCGTGGAGCGATGTGGCCGACGCAGTGAGCTATGAAGTGTTCAGGGGAACGTCAGCATCCTTTATTCCCGGCCAGGGGACCTATTTTGCGACCGTGAGCGCAAATCATTGCTACGATGGCCAGGTCAAAACAGGCCTTACCAACGGCTACTATTACAAGGTGCGGGCAATAAAGCCCGGAGCAAAGGGCCCGTTTTCCAATGCAGCGCAGGCAACGGCCGGCACCATTACCGACAATACTCCTCCTTCGGCTCCCGTGGGAATGCTCGACTATGTCTGGCCCACCCGCATATCCATCTCCTGGCAACCTTCCACAGATAACGTATCGGTAACGGGGTATAAAGTTTACCGCAACGGTGTAGAGATTGCCACGCTTCCGGCCAATTTCAACAGCTATCTCGATTATTCGATAACGCCGGGAACCGATTACGTGTACACGGTCAAGGCGTATGACGAGGCGAACAACCTTTCTGCCGCGAGCAACGATATCTGCCTTACCCCTGTCGTGAAACCCGGCAATATCGCCCCTCTTGCAACGATAACCGCATCAACAGCATTTTCTACCGCCTATGCACCTTCAAAGGTCGCCGATGGTATCATCGGCATACAGGATTTTGGCGAATGGGCGTCCAGAGGGGAAACCAACCCGTGGTTGCTATTGACATGGCCATCTACCGAAAGCATAAACAGAGTTGTCATTTATGACAGGGATAATGCGGCTGATAACGCCAACGGCGGAACCCTGACCTTCAGCGACGGGAGTTCAATCCCGGTGACGGGCATTCCGAACGATGGCTCTGCCAAAGAGATCACCTTCTCTCCTAAGAATGTCACCTGGGTAAGGTTTCAGGTGTCTGGCGGCGCAGGACCGAATGTGGGATTATCGGAAGTTGAGGTTTATAGATATCAGGCTACTGCTGTTTTGCCATGTTCGTACAGACCGAGCAGTCCGTATAACCTGAACAGGTCGCCAGGAAACGTACCGGGAACGCAGCCGGTCGTGCCGGAAAATTTAGTGGTGAATCCCGCACCCCTTGAAAGCAACGGAAGCACTGCACCCACTGTTGCTTTCCAGAGTAAAAGAGTTCCGTATTATCTTTCTTCCATCAATGCTATCGTTTCAATGAAAGCGCCCGGGGGAGTTATCGAAAGCGATGGCATTCTGTACGAAGGCGAACCTGCCGTTTCCGCGAAATCAAATGGTCCCGGAAAAGCAGCTTCTGAACGGATAATCCCGGAAGATAACGGCGTCGCACTGCAGGGGAAAGCCCTGCTTCAGGGGCATAGCGACAACTGGGGCGTCCACATTTTCCTGTACACCGACATCACCGGGAGTCCGGTGGCAAACAGCATAACGGACAGCAAGGGTGAGTATACGATCTACTGTAAAGATACTGGATCGTACATGCTTGTGATGGAACCGCCGGCCGTATTCAAATACGAGTACGCACCGCACAGTCTGCCGCTTTTTGTTCATACGTCAAAGAACATCATCGCTGCGGTGACCCTTGCCGATATCATGCCGCCGCAGATTCATATCGAAGGTGAAAACCGGGTCGTACAAACGCTACAGGTCGGGAAAAATGAAACCATGGAGATAAGCGGTATCATCGTCGATGAGGGAAGCGGCGTAAACGGCGCTACGTGGCGCGTAACGCTTAATGGCAAGCCTCTCAGCATAAAGCAATCGGGGTATCGATGGTCTGTCCGGGTTGCACCGCTTAAAACCGACAGCTGCATTGTTTCACTGCAGGTATGCGATGCGGCCGGTAATAAAACCGAAAAGAACATCACCTTGGTAAAAAAAGGAAACTTTACCTATTTGACGGGAACTAGATAACCACCGATTTCTGGCGTTTATAGTGAATACAGTGTTTCTGTTTTGCTATTTTTCATATACTTAGCAACAGTATATAACTCAGGTCAATAAAAATGCAGGAAAACGGAAACAATAAAGGATCTTCTCCCGGCCGGAT